>JAQCNN010000122.1 GCA_028275005.1 Salinirussus sp. | reverse complement strand
GTTCGGCGAGCCCGGGCGGCTCGACGGCGAGCCGCCGGCGGTCGCGCACATCGTCCCGATGAGCGAGAGTCTGTTGCACGTTCCGCTCGTCGTGAAGCACCCGGGTCAGCGGACGGGCCGAACCGTCGAGGCGCCGGCCGCGCTGACCGGCTTCCGGGAGGTGGTGGACGCAGCCCGCCGCGGCGAGCGGACCAGCTTCGCCCGGGAGACGGTGGTGGCCTCGAAACAGCCGGTGACCGGCGACCTCCGGGAGCGGTACGCGGAGGCTGTCGACGACGCCACGCCGTTTTTCAAGCCGAGTCGCGCGGTCTACGAGGCCGCCGAGACCGGCGTCCACAAGAGCTACACGTGGGGCGGGGCTGCCGGGACGGTCCACGTGCCATACGCCGGCGCGGTGGGTGGGGTGTCCGCAACAGACGGCCACCGGGTCGACCGAGCCTTCGACTCGGTGACCGACGCGCAGGTACGGCGCCCGGGGGACGACGCCGCCGACGCCGACGCACGCGACCGGCTCGAGGCGCTCGGGTACTTCTGAGCCGGCCAAAGACAGCGGGACGGCGTTCGGGCGTGTCCGGCGGGCTACCGGGGCCGTAGCCGGTAGCCGACGGCGGCGGCCCGCGGTCGGCGGCCGGCGGCCGGCGTCTCACGCCCCGAGCGAGACCACGTCACGACCGGCTGTGGCTAGTTGTGACTGTCAGCGCCCCATCGCCGGCCGGTGGCGCAACTACTCTCGTGCCTTCTCGATGAGCGGATAGAACTCCAGGGCAGCGACCAGGCTGATCACGACGCCGGCGGCGAGCATTGCGGTATCCGGATCGATGTCGTCCATACCGGTACCGGGTACCCGAGACGTGAAAATAGTTCGGCACCCTTCGGGGCCCACCGGGCCGGCACTTCGGGGGCGGGCGGTGTCACAGCCGTCGTCGGACCACGGTCTCGAACAAAGTGATATGTGTACAGGACGGGTACGTGCTGACAGCGTATGACCACCACTGAAGCGGATGAGGAAGGCAGCGAGGCGGCGTTTGCCGTCCTCATGATCGTCGTGTCGGTGCTCATCTTCCTCGCCGTCAGGCGGAGTGAGCGGGCGGATACGGGGTCGTCCGAGTAGCCGTCGTCGGGTCCCCGAGAGCCGGAGCCCCGGGTTGGGCGTGGCAGTGCCGGCCGGGGCCGACTGCCACAGCAGTATGGGAAGCGATTTCCCTCCACAGACCTATTGGGGGGTGTGAGCGAAACAACTGACGAGACGGCAATCGATACCGCGGAAGAGATCAGTGACAACGGGCTCACCCCTGCCGTACTGGCATCAGTCGGTTCGGTTGCGCTTGCACTGTACTTCTACTACGTGCGTGGCGACAAACAGCGCGGCCAGTTCGTCGGCTTCTGGCCCGTCACCATCCTCGCGCTCGCCTCGTACTTCAAGCTCGAGGAGATAAAGGAGCTGCTGGAGACCGACGAGTAGGCTGGACACCGCGTTCGGCCGGGCACCGGCAGTCGCTGCGGGCGCCCGGCACGGCGCCTGCGTCCCTGAGTGGGAACGCTCGGTCGTCGTGTAATCCGCCGTACAGCTCCGGGTAGTCGGGCGTCTCGGGCCTGTGGGGTGTCCCGAGTCGTATCAGCGCTGGACGGCCAGGACGGGGGTATCGCCGGCCTGGATGACCTGTTCGGTGACGCTGCCGAAGATGACCCGCTCGGCTCCGCTCCGGGCACGGGTGCTCATGACCGCGAGGTCGGCCTGGACTTCCGTCGCGTACTCGGTGATGGCCCGGGCGGGGCTCCCGAACTCGACGGCAACGGTCGCGTCGACACCCTCCGAGGCGTGTTCCGCGACGAGCTGTTCGGCCGTGGCCTCCCGCTCGCGTTGCCGGCGGTCGAGTTCCGCCTGGTCGCGGCCGGCGGTTCCGAGGCCGCTAGAGAGTTCGACGACCGAGAGGACGTGTATCGTGGCGTCGTACCGCTCGGCGTGGCTGAACGCGTGGGTTGCGGCGTCGGTCGTCTCGTCGCTGCCGTCGGTCGGGAGAAGGATGGTGTCGTACATTAGTGGGTGGTGTCAGTCTTCGGTTACTCCGTGGGGCGTTACTGTTTGCGGGCAATGAGGACTGCGTCGGCGAGCACGTCGTGGCCGATCGGGACGAGCTGGAAGACACCGCCTAGCAGGAAGATGTTGGCAGTGACGAACCCTGTCAGCGGGCCCAGGCTCGCGGCCAGCACGACCAGCGTCACCAGCCCGGTGGCGGCGTAGACGAGGCGCTCCTGTCGGCGGATCTGTGGGCTCTGCCAGTTGTACAGCCCCGTCACGAGGTAGCCGACCCCCATCACCGCCAGCCACGGGTGCCAGTACGCGTATATCGCCAGTCCCGAAGGGAGGGCACCGGCGAGGGCGACCACGTTGACCAGGGTCGCGGCCAGGTTGAGCACCCCCCATACGATCCAGACCCGGTTCTGTCGGACGGTCGGTGCGGTGTAGACCACGCCGACGAAGATGATCCCGGCGGTCAGGAGGACCCACAGAACGACGATAGAGGGGACCAGCCCGATCGGAGCCAGGCCGGGGTTCTGACTGAACAGCCAGGATAGCCCCCAGCCGAGCACCCCTTCGAGAAAGCCAAACAGCAGTAGCCCATCACCCGGAAGCGGCGGGGTCAGAAGCCGTCTGAAATACAGCGAGAGCGCGGCGCCCGACCGGCGGGCGCGGTCGACCGTGTTGACATCCTTACCGGACATTGCTGCCCCGCTCATACTGCCGGCTGTACGTCTGTAACGAATTTCGCGACCCCGGGGTCGCGGTCTTCAAACAGTTACAGCCAGCAGTATCAGGTGTCACCCCGTCGTAACTGCCCTCTGTGAGTTGGCACCGGCGGACACGCTTCATGCGTGTTAACACGAGTCGATTACTCAAAACCCCCCGGATTCGACCCGGCGCCGAGGCGTTGGCCCCGCGGTCAGACGTGGCGACGGGCCGACGAGCTACCGATAACGAGGCCGGTCGCCGGTCTGTGTCCGTCAAGACCCGAGCGATTTACCCTCTCGATGCCCGAGTGTGACACAGGACATGGCAGACACAGACCGGCCGTACGACGTCGTCGTCTGGGGTGCAACCGGGTTCGCCGGGCGGCTCGTGTCCGAGTACCTCACACAGCAGTACACGCCCGACGGCGTCTCGCTGGCGCTTGGCGGCCGAAGTGAGGCCCGTCTCGACGCACTCGAGTCGGAGCTCAGTGCGAAGGCCGAGGGGTGGGACGGTATCCCGACCGTACTCGGGGACGCGACGGAACCCGAAACGCTCCGGGAGATGGCCCGCAGGACACACGTGGTCTGTACGACAGTCGGCCCGTACACGACGTACGGAACCCCGCTTGTCGAGGCCTGTATCGCGGCCGGGACCGAGTACTGTGACCTGACCGGCGAGATAAACTGGGTTCGGGAGACGGTCGACCGGTTTCACGACGCGGCGGTCGGCGCCGACACGCGTATCGTCCACAGCTGTGGCTTTGACGCTGTGCCCGCGGACATCGGGACACTGCTCGTCCAGTCGTTCGCGGCCGAGGCGTTCGACAGCCACTGTGAGCTGGTCCGGATATATCTCGAGGAGGCGAGTGGTGGGGTCAGCGGCGGAACCCTCGCCAGCTTCGGCGAACTGTTCGACGCCGCCTCGGAGGACCCCGTCAGCCGCCGGACCCTCGAGAACCCGTACTCGCTGGCACCGCCGGGCGAGCGGGATGGCGTCGACCCGGGCGCACAGCGCTGGCCACAGAAGGACCGACTGCGGTCGGCCTGGACGGCACCGTCACCGATGGCCCCGGTGAACGAACGCGTTGTTCGGCGCAGTAACGCCCTCCTGGGGTACCCCTGGGGCCGGGAGTTTCGTTGCACGGAGCGCATCCCGACCGGGTCCGGGGTGGGCGGTGCGGCCGGGGCGGGCGCCATTGCCGGGGGGATTGGCCTGTTCAGAGCCGCGATGGCTGTCGACCCAATCCGTGCGGGGGTCCGCCGGTTCGTGTTCCCCGACCCGGGGGAAGGGCCAACGAGAGCGCAGATCGAGGACGGTTTCTTCACCGTGCGTGTGCTCGGGCGTGGAACGGGTGCGGACGGTCCGTTTACCGTCGAGGCCGAGTTCGGCGCGGATCTTGACCCGGGGTACGGCGCGACCGCACGGATGCTCGCCGAGAGCGCGATGAGTCTCCGTCAGGACGACGCCGAGTCCCCGGTGACCGGCGGTGTCGTGACGCCCGCGTCCGGGGTCGGTTCGCCACTGGCCCAGCGGCTCCGTGATGTCGGGTTCACAGTCACTGTCGGTGAGCGAGCCGAACACCCGGACGTGTGACCGGGTCCGTGGCGGTGGCTACGGACCGGATGTGCCACACCGGTCGTGACACTCACAGTCGCTGTTCAGCCCGACCGGCCACGACCGGAGAGCCGCGGACAGCCGAGTTGGGCTACCGCGCCCGCTGTCACGAGCCCACGAAGTAGGTCGAGGTCTGCGCTCGCGTAGGCTTTCAGGCACTGGGCGAGTTGTGCCGAGTCCACCGACTCGTCTCCGGCACCCAGATACCGCTCAACGAGCACCGAGTAGTCCTGGTCGGTCATCCGTGGGTCGGAGACGTCCGACAGCGGCGTCGTCTCGAGTGCCCAGTTCGCCCGCCAGTCTGCCGGGTCAAGCCCGGTATCGTAGTCCCCGAGGCGCACGGGACCGGCCTCGATACCCAGTTGCTGGGCGACTTCGAGAAGCGTATTCGCCTCTGCCCTGCCGACGACACGCTCCGGGTCGGCGTGGAAACACCCCTCTAACACCTGCTCTGCCCCGGTCGCGACGACATCGCCTTCGCCTGCCAGCGCGAGGCGCTGAGAGAGCAGTTCCAGCGGGCGGTGGTCGCTTCCACGGGTCAGGAGTGTTGCCCCCGCCGCCTCCGAGAGGTCCTCGACGACGTGTTCGAGCAGGAGGTGTTCGTCTCGCGTGGCGGGTTCCTCGCGGTGGTAGACCGCCGTGTCACCTGTCCCGTCACAATGTGCGAAACAGACGGCCCCGATTTCGAACGTCTCCGGGTCGTCGGCACGGACACTCCCGGCGCCGTTCGTCGGCCGGGGCTGGACTGTCACAGCAACGACTTCCTCGCTCGCCCCCAGTTGAACCAGCCACGGGTCGTCGAGCTCAGTCAGTGGCGGGTGGGGCCGCCTCTCCGGCGCGTCGATGCGCTCGGCGCTACTGTCCCCGGGCGGGCACAGAAGCTCCGCCCCGGGTGACTCCGCCCGGACGACCCCGTCGAACCGGTACCACTGCCCCGTCTCCAGCGGCGGGCCGACGGCAGACGGCTCCGGGACCGCGACCCGTAGCTCCGTCCCCTCGGTATCGGTGCAGTGTACCGTAGACGCGGGTTCCGCTGAGCCCGCCGTGACGTGGTCGACCCGGAGTGGTACCGCCGAACTACGCTCGGCCGTGAGTTCTCTCGCCGCGCTCATCTTGCGCTCATCCATCGAGAGCTGTAGGGGCTGTACATGTAAAAACGGTAAGCTGTCCCCGGCCAGTATCCGACACAGCCCGAGCTCCTCGGCTCCGACTCGGCTTTCATCGGCTTCGATGAGGTCGTGTCGAAGGCCGACCGGTCCGGGAATCCGTCTCCCTGGACTGCCCCCAGCCCCCCGTTCCGCCAGTGGATACTAGTATGTTCAATAATAACATACCACACCTGTAAACCGTCCCCGCGCTGACCGAGACGACGGCCCGACGCTGGTGGCAGCGGAGCGTGCGGGGTCAGTCGACCTGCAGGTCGACGTCGGGGTTCTCGTCGCCACGTCCCCCGGCACCGACCCCGGCCGGCTCCGGTCCTTCGCCGCGCGCACGGCCGAGGACGCCGTCGACGAACTGGCATCCTCGACGGATGTCACCTGGCGGTTCTTCCACGAGGAACCAGCGGCGCTGCCCGACCACGACCCACGGCGGCCGTCGGAGTTCCTCGACCGCGCCACCCACTGGATGGTCGAGGGACCGTACGATATCGTCGTCGTGGTGACAGACGTCCTCCTCGTATCGAACAGGAGGCGGTTCGTCCCCGGCCTGGCGTCACCGCTCTCCCACGTCGCGGTTGTCTCGACGCAGAACCTGCGGAGCGCCCCACGTGACGAGCCGAAACGCGCCCTTGATGACGAGACGGTCCGCTGGAACGCCGCGACACTACTGGTCCATCTTCTCGGGCACGTACTGGGCGCTCGTCACCGCGACACCGACGGGGGCGTCATGGGACGGTTCAGGTTCGTTCCGGATCGGACGGCCGTCCTGCCGCTCGACGTAGATGTCGAAACGGCCCCCCGTCGGATGGCCAGAGAACCCCCGGCGGCCGAAGCCCGCCCGCGAGGGTCAATAGAGCGCTTTGGATTCCACATGAGGAGCGCCGTGAAGAGCCCCGGACCCATCGTCCAGGCACTCGTCAACAGTCGGGCACCACTGCTTCCGTTGTCACTGCCGAAGCTATCGACGGCGGCGGTGGCCCCGACGCTCGTTATCGTCTTCAGCGCGGAGTCCTGGGATGTCGGCTTCCATATGGGGAACGTGACTGCGGGGTTGTTTGCGGCAGTGAGCGTCCTCGTCGCCGCCGTCTACCTCATGTTCTCGCAGAACCTCTCCTTCCCGCGAAAACGACACGAGATCGTCACCGAGCACACAGCCCTGGTCAACGTCACGGTCTTCTTCGTCCTCGTGCTGGCGATGCTCAGCCTGTTCACGCTCGTCTGGGGTATCATGCTGGTCATCGAACTGGTGGTCTTCCCACCGAACCTGATATCCAACTGGCCGAGCCTGGAAGAGCCGGCGGTGAGTATCGGTGACCTCGTTCGGACCGGCGCGTTCATCAGTACGGTCGGCGTCCTCTCGGGCGCGCTGGCGGGTGGACTGGAGGATCGAACTATCGTCAGACACCTCACCCTGTTTCTCTCCCGGCCATAGACCCCAGTTGTGTCGTCGGTAGCGTCTGAACGTTGCCCCGGCCACTCAGGGCGTACAGTGTATCCATCGTGACAGACACCGATTCGAGCAGCCGCACTCGTTCCGCTCCTGTTGACCTCCCGCCGGAGGGGCCGCGCCCGCAGCGACGCTCCCCCGGTATCGAACTCGCTGGCCGACCCCGGACTGCTCTCGGAATCGGTGCGATTCCGGACCGCGCTCATCACCATCGCCGTTCGACGACCGTTCCCCCGTCCCCAACTGCGACCGCACGGTCCGCCCCGAGTCCGGTGCCGTAGAGCGGGCCGCCGGCCGGTGTCGTGGTCCGCTCCCAGGCCGACCCGTCCGTCCACTCGAACACGGCACCGTCGGCGGCGCAGGCAAGCCAGCGGTCCCCGCTGGCAGCCAGTCCGGTCAGTGCGGCGTCGCCGAGGCGCTCCGGCGTCCAGGTCCCGGTGTCGTACCGGGCGGCAACGCCATCGTCGCTACTGACCGTCGGCGTCGCCGTGGCTGCCACGTCGGTGAGCGTTCCCTCGACGCCGTCGAACCCGACCTCGGTGAACGTCCGTCCGCAGTCGGTTGTTTTGACGAGAGCGCCTGCGGTGTCACAGACGTAGCCCACGCCGTCCTCACCGAGTGTCAGCCCGGCGACGCTGGACCCGCTCGCTGGCGTCACAGGCGCATCCCACGCGAGGTCCCCGTCACGGTGGACGCCACGGCGGACTCGCCCCCCACCGTCAGCGACGAGGACGGCCTCGCCGCCGTCCACGTCGGCCGTGGCGATGGCAACGATGTTGGTGGTGTCATCCGCCGGCGCGGAGTGGTCGAC
>JAQCNN010000113.1 GCA_028275005.1 Salinirussus sp. | reverse complement strand
CGCTCGACGATCTCGCTGTAGGTGTCCGAGTCGGGGTCGACGTCCACGACTGCCAGGAAGTCCGGCGCGTCGACGTCCTGGCCGACGTGCAGGCCCATCACGTACGCCGTCTGCTCCGGCTCGGCCCCCTCGATGGCCGCCTGCGGGGTCGCGTAGCCCGGACCCTCGATGCCGTGGTCGTGGTCGTGGTCGTGCGCTCCGGTCTCGCCAGGCTGTTCGGCGTCGCTCATACTCGCTTGCAGGAGGGCGACCATCCTGTCCGGTCGGGTTCCGGTCAACCGGTCCGGTATGGCTGTCAATAGCTCTCACGATTTAGGGTCACACAGGCGACATTTCAAGACGCCTCCGGGTACGCAGCCACCCCCAGAAAGTATCACCAATTCTTTACGACTGGTGAGGCGGATTTGCGCGCGTCAGCCGGTGATGCGCGCGTTCGTCGCGCCGGGAGTCGTCTTCAATTACGGCAACTTTTGCTACTTTTCGACGGTCAAAAGCGCCACGCGCTCCAGGACGACATCGGCCAGGTCGCTCTCGGTAGCGGCCAGTTCCTCGTCGGTGATGCCGAAGAATGCTCGGACTCGCCCGGGGTCGTACGCGCCGAGCGTGTCGGCAGGCCCGAGCAGGTCACGGAGCGCGGCGGCCGCCCCTTCCTCGTCGCCGCCGACGACAACCGCCACGACCGGGCACTCCCCCTCGGAGACCCCGACCCCCAGTGCGTCGGTGATCTGCCGACGACCGGCGGCGTACAGCAGTATCTCGACGGCCCGGTCGTCGGCGATGGCCTCGCCGCGCTCGCGGGCTCGCTCGGCGAGTGTCACCGCCCGTTCCAGGTGCTCGCGCCCGACGACGTAGCGGGCGTCGAAGGCCTGGACTGTCGACCCGTGTTCCCCGCCGATGGCCGCGACCTCCTCGACGAAGGTGTCGACGTCACTGACTGTTGTCTCCCCTCCGACGACCTCCATCAGAAGTCACCCAGACTCGACTGGTCCTCGCTGCCCTCGTCGGTCGCCGGCCTGCTGTCTGTCCCCGCCTCGATACCCTCGAGGGAAACAGTCTCGTCGGGTTCGACCTCCTCCATCGAGGGGTCACGGTGACCGGCGTTCTCCAGGACGGTCTCGGCGGTCCGCCGCCGGCCGCGCAGCGCCGCCAGGACCGCCGCCTTGTCGGCGTCCCGGAGAGCCGCCGGGCTCTCGACCCCGACCTCGAACAGCCGGCGAGCGCGCTTGCGGCCGACACCGCGCACGCCCGCGAGGTCGACTAGCTCCGACCGGACACCGTGCTCGGCCCGGGTGCGAGCCTCGCGGATGGCCGGCACGACATCCAGCCCCTCCGAACTCGCCAGCGACTCCGCGGCCCCGAGCAGCCACTCTGTGGTCTCGACCTTCCCGCGGATGTCCCCGGGCCCGACATCGTAGCGCTCGGTGATGGTGTCCTCCTCGACCTCGCTGGCCCAGTCCTCGAGCAGGCGGGCCGTCTTCAGCGCCGACAGCCAGTCCTCGAACTCGGCGGCGAACTCCGAGGGCGCCCGGCCGAGCAGTTCCGCCTCCCGCTCGGCCGCGAGCACGCCGTACTCCTCCTCGTCGCCCGACCGCAGGTAGAGTTCGTACATGTCGGGTGTGCGCGCGACCAGGTGGTACAGCCCGAGCGTCGAGACGTCCTCGGGGGCAACGCTGGTGTCGGCGTCGACACCGGTCTCGCCGGCGGGACCCCCCCGGAGGTCGCTCGCTGACTGGAAGGCATCGTCAGTGGGCTGGTCCCCGTCCGCCGCGGTGTCGGCTGTCGACCCGGCGCCGGCCGCACGGAGCCCGTCGAGAATCTCGGCGGCGCTCATCGGGTCGAGGTAGAGCCGCGAGACGGTGTGTCCGAGGTCGGTCGCGCTCAGCTCCCCGCCCTCGCGGTCAAGGAAGCCGTTTCGTTCCAGGTAGGTCAGGACACGGCCGACCACCTCCGCGAGCCGGCCACGCTCGCCGGTCTGTGTGGCGTAGAGCGTCCCGTCGAGGAAGTCGAGCAGCCCCTCCCGCGAGCGGGCGAAGCCGGAGGCGACAGTGGCGAGGATATGTGTCCGGAGGGCGGGCTCGGCGGCCAGCTTCGACTCGACGGGTTCGGGGTCGGCCCAGACGTACCGCTCGAACAGCTCGTCGAGTTCGTCGTGGCTCTTCGCCGTGAGGACGGCCTCGCCGTAGGGGTCCCGGCCCGGGCGGCCGGCCCGCCCCATCATCTGGTGGACCTCGAGCACCGACAGCGGTTTCATCCCACCGGCGGTGCCGTCGTACCGGCGCCAGTCCCGCACCACGACCCGCCGTGAGGGGGTGTTGACCCCGGCGGCGAGGGTCGGGGTCGCACAGACGACCTTGACCAGCCGGTCACGGAAGGCCTCCTCGACCAGCGAGCGGTGGTCGCGGGCGAGCCCGGCGTGGTGAAAGGCCGCGCCGGACTCGACGGCGTCGGCCAGGTCGTCGCTGGTATCGGTGTCGCTGACCTCGCGGATCTCCCGGGCGATGTCGGCCAGCCGCCCCCGCTCCTTGCCGTCCAGAAAGTCACTCGTTGTCGATGCCAGCCGGCGGGCGGCGGCCTCGGCGTTGTTCCGGGAGTTGACGAAGACCAGCGAGGAGCCATCCTCGCCCAGCGTGTCCCGGACGACCCCGGCGGTCTGGTCCTCGCTGTTCTGTACTGTGACCCGCTGCTGGCTGCCGTCCTCGAGGTGGAGGGCGTCGCCGTAGTGGACACCTTTCTTCAGTTCGATCGGTCGCCACTCCGAGTCCACGAGGGAGGCGTCGAGCCACTCGGCGAGCTCGTCGGCGTTGCCGATGGTCGCCGACAGCGCCACCGTCTGCAGACTGGGGTTGATCTGCCGGAGCTTGGCCAGTGTCACCTCGAGGGTGGGGCCGCGTTCGCCGTCGTCGACGAGGTGGACCTCGTCGGTCACGACACAGGAGAGGTCGTCGAGCCAGGGGGCGTCGTTCCGGACCAGCGAGTCGACCTTCTCGCTGGTGGCGACGATGATGTCCTTCCCGGCCAGCCACCCGCCTTCGGACTCGTAGTTGCCGGTGGAGACGCCGACGTCCAGCCCGTAGGCCTCGAAGGCCTCGAACTCCTCGCGCTTCTCGCTGGCCAGCGCGCGCAGCGGGACGATGTAGAGGGCCGTCCCGCCGCGGTCGACGCTCGCGAGCATGGCCAGCGTGGCGACCAGTGTCTTCCCGCTTGCCGTTGGGACGGCGGCGACGAGATTCTCCCCCTCGGTGACGCCGGCCTCGACGGCCTCGGCCTGCGGCGGGTACAGTGTCTCGATACCCTCACCCTCGAGATGGTCGGGGAGCCACGCCGGGACTGCCGGAATCTCCGCAACGTCCATTGACAGAGACTGGGGCGTCCCCGAAGTTAAACCCACGCTCGCCGGGCTCCCACCGGCCGTCGAACGGAACTGATACTGCTGGCTGTAACTGGTTGAAGATATCCGCGACCCCGGGGTCGCGAAATTCGTTACAGACTTCCAGCCGGCAGTATGAGACCAACGACCCCGCGGGCTCTCTGACTGTCCGACACCAGCCACTGCCCGAACAGCGCCGCCAACCACATTACCCTCGCCGCCCCAACGACAGCTATGCGCGTCGAGTTTGACCGCGACACCTGTATCGGGATGTTCCAGTGCACCGCGGAGTGGGAGGCCTTCGAGCGCGACGAGGACGACGGGAAGGCGGACCTGGTCGACAGCGAGAGCCGCGAGGGGAACGTCTTCGTCCGTGAGGTGCCCGACGACGCCGAGATGGACGCAAAATTCGCCGCCCGGTCCTGCCCCGTCGACGCCATTGCTATCTACGACGACGACGGCGAGCAGTTGATCCCCTGACTGTCTCACTCCGCGTCGGACTCCCGGCCGCCCCACACGAGCTTCTCGGGTATCTCGACGGCCATGTCCCCGGTCACCCGGACCTGGCAGGAGAGCCGTGGGTAACCAAAGCGAGCGGCCAGGCCGTCGTGCCAGTGGTCGGGTGCGGGCGCGTTTGCGTCCTCGCCCTCCCCATCGCCTTCGAGCCGGACCCCACAGGTTGCACAGAGCCCGCGGCCGCCGCAGTTGAGTCGCCGGCCCGCCCGGCTGTGGGGGCTCAACCCTGCCGCGAGCAGGGCATCCCGGAGAACCGTCCCGTCCGGCACCGAGAGCCGCGCCGTCCCCTCGGGGTGGGTGACGGTGACGGTGTGGTCGCCGGCGCTGGCCGCCCCCGCCTGACTGTCGCGGCTCATTCGAGTTCGATCCGGCGGACGAACCCCAGGTCCTGGAGGTCGGTGATGAGCCCGCCGGGCAGGCTGTCGTCGGTGATGACGTACAGCCGGGGCTCGTCGGTGAACTCGGGGTCCTCGCTGAGCACCTGCCGGACCGGGATGCCGTGGTCCGCGATCCGCCCGGTGACGGCGGCGACGATCCCCGACTCCTCGGCGTCCCGGACCGTCACGGTCAGCACGGTCATATCGAGCACCGGAGCCAGGTCCATCAGGCTCGGGACCGCGGAGATGTTCCGGAAGATGGGCCGGAGTTCGTCGTCCGCGAGGATGGCGTCGGTGGTGGCGTTGACCACCCGACGGTCGACACCCGCCTCACGGGCAATCCCCGTGTTCGGGATCTCGATGCCTCCGGAGACCACCCGTCCCTCCTCGTTGACGGAGAAGCCCCGCTCCAACAGCAGCCGGATCACCCGCTGTTGGCTCGGGGAATCCGAGAACTTTCGCATAATCTCTTCGAACACATTCACCACTTCTGTTGTGTCTTCGGCACTACTTTGCGCATGGGACGTGTTGATAACGGTAGCACACCCCTCCGGAAAAGGGGTGTGTCAATCCACAGGACCAACTATGGCCGACACACCCAAACAAAAGTACGAGCGGACCCGCAAAACGCTTTGGCAGGGACGTACCGATGAGGGCGGTGACGCCCCCAAGGTTGGCAATACCGTCAGTGAGCGCGACGGCGACCGGATTCAACACCTTTGCGATGCCTTCGATGAAGAGTCATTGGACCGCGCTGAGCACACCGAAAAGAAGGCCAACCTTCCCCGGAAGCGGCGTGGGGACCGCTCATACACCACACTCCAAGCATGGATGTATCGCCTCATGCGAA
>JAQCNN010000112.1 GCA_028275005.1 Salinirussus sp. | reverse complement strand
ACTCACACGACCACAACGGCTTTGCCAGTCGCTCCGTTGCCTCCGGTGGGGCACGTAGCTCAGTCCGGACCAGAGCGTCGGACTTCTAATCCGACGGTCGAGGGTTCAAATCCCTCCGTGCCCGCTTCTGCGACGAGCGGACGCGAGGAGCGAAGCGGCCCGTGGGATTTGAAGTAGACGGCGGCGAGCGAAGCGAGCCGACGGCGTGGTTCGTAATCCCTCCGTGCCCGCTCACCGCCGCTGTCCCAATCTATAAGCCGGTGAGTGTCGACGACGGTACACATGGAACCCGTCCCAGCCGAGGACCTGATGGCACCGCCGTACGACGGGAGCGTGGCGAACCTGCTGACGCGTCCGGCGGAGAAGTTCCCCGACGAGGTTGCGGTCGAACACGACGGCGAGGCGTTGACCTACGCGGCGTTTCACGACCGGGTGCAGCGGGTCGCCGGCGGCCTCCACGAGATGGGTCTCGAACCGGGCGACCGCATCTGTGTCTACCTCCCAAATGGAATCGGTTTTGCCCTTACTGTTTGGGCCTGCATCCACGCCGGTGTCGTCGCCTCGCCGATCAACCCGGAGTACCGCCGCCGGGAGATCACCTACCAGTTCGAGGACTCCGACTCGGCCGCGGTGGTCTGTGACGGCGAGCGCGAGGAGTGGGCGGTGCCGGTCGCCGAGGAGGTCGGTCTCGAGGTTATCAGCGCGGACCCCGACAGCGACCACACCACGCTCGACGACCTCGCGGCGGCCGGCGACCCCACCCTGGTCGAGCGCGAGGACGACGACGTGCTCCTCCAGCCGTACACCTCGGGGACGACGGGCAAACCGAAGGGCGTCCTGTTGACCCACGGGAACTTCCGGGTCCAGCTGGTCAACGGTATCACCTCCTACACCGGCGGGCAGGTCCGCGGCGACGGGTTCGCGGTCGTCCCGATGTACCACATCACCGGCGTCGTGGTGATGATGACGACACTCGCCACCGGGCGGACACTCCACACAATCCGCCCCGACCAGTGGGACCCCGACCTCGTCCTCCGGACGCTCGACGAGTACGACATCCCCTCGTTTACCGGGGTCGCGACGATGTTCATGGACCTGCTCCAGACCTACAAGGAGAACCCCGAGGCCTACGACCTGTCCTCGCTGTGGCGGGCCGGCCAGGGCGGCGACAAGCTTCCGGTCCCCGTCCACGAGGAGTTCGAGGCGGTCTTTGACGTGCCCGTCATCGAGGGGTACGGCCTGACCGAGACCACCGCCGGGAGCCACTCCGTGCGGTACGCGACGCTGGGCGACAGGATCGGCAGCGTCGGCCAGCCCGCCGGTCACACCCACTCGAAGGTGGTCGACCCCGAGACCGGTGTGGAGGTACCCGACGGCGAGGAAGGGGAGATCGTCATGAAGGGCCCCCACGTGATGGAAGGCTACTACGAGCGACCCGACGCCACGGCGGCGGCCTTCACCGAGGACGGCTACTTCCGAACCGGTGACCGGGGTTACCGTGACGAGGACAACTACTACTACATCAGCGGCCGGGAGAAGGACATGATCCTCACCGGCGGGTACAACGTCTACCCCGCCGAGGTCGAACAGGTGTTGTACGACCACCCCGAGATCCACGAGGTGGCCGTCTTCGGGGTCCCCCACGAGCGGAAGGGTGAGACGGTCGCGGCCGCACTCACACTCGTCGAGGGGAGTGAGCTCACGGAGGCGGCGGTCAAGGAGTACGCCCTCTCGGAGATCGCGCCGTACAAACACCCCCGGATCGTGGCGATCCGCGAGGAACTGCCAAAGACAGGGTCGGGCAAGATCCGCAAGGTCGAACTCCGTGAGGAGTTCGTCGACGAGGGGTAGAACCGCTGCCGGATCAGACCAGCCGCGCGAACGCCAGGTCGCCGCTGGTGGACTCGATGACCGCCCGCACGACCTGTCCCTCCTGGGCGCCGGGGACGAAGATGGTGTAGTCGCCGCGGTTGGCGACACCGTCGCCCTTCCGGCCGGTGCCGGTGATCTCCAACTCGTAGGTGGTCCCCTCCTCGACGGTCTCGCGTTGCTGGGTCTGTGTCGTCGACGGGGCGTTCTTGCCGACCGGGCGGAACGCGCCACAGGCCTGACACCGGAGCATCTCTACGCCGTCCTCGCGGCTCAACACCGTGTCGGGCAGGCCACACTCCGAGCAGGTGACGAACTGCTCGATGTAGCTGTCGACGGCTGCCGCAAAGTCGTCGATCCCGAAGTCACCGTTGTACCGGGCGCGGTCACCCTCGAACTGGCCGCTCGTGCCCAGTGCGGTCTGGATGGCGCTGTGGAGGTGTTCGGGCTCGCGGCCGACCGCGTCCGCCATGGCGCCGATGTTCGTCAGTCGGGTAAAGGCGCCGTCGGTCTCCCCCTCGGGGTCGGGCACCGAGAGTCGTTCGCCGGCGTCGTCTGTCTCCTCCGGAAGGTCGTCGTAGGCTCTATCGAGTGCGGAGTCGTAGTTCATACCAAATATAGTGGGCTGGACGGGATACCGTTGGCGCGAGGGGTGGTGACACGCCCCCCGGCTACGGGGGTGTCCGGCAGTCGGGGGCCCGCTCGCGGCCTGCTCCGCTTCTCGCCGTTCGCACCTCGAAGAGCCTCCGCTGGCGGGCCTCATTACTCCTCGAAGCCGTCCTCGAACCGGAAGGTACCGTCTCGCTGGACGACCTCGCCGTCGACCTCGATGACCGAGTCCTCGCTCATATCGACGATCATGTCGACGTGGACGGCAGACTCGTTGCGCTCGTTGTGCTCGCCGACGGTCCCCCCGTAGGCCCGGCCGACCGCCATGTGGACGGTGTCGCCCATCTTCTCGTCGAACAGCATGTTGTAGGAAAACCGGTCGATATCGCGGTTCATCCCGATACCGAGTTCGCCAAGCCGCTGGGCACCGCTGTCGGTGTTCAGCACCTGGGTCAACACCGCCTCGTTTTTGCCTGCGGAGTGGTCGACAACCTCGCCGCCCTCGAAGCGCAGGAAGACGTCGGTAACCTCCCGGCCCTGGTGGTAGAGTGGCTTGTCGAACAGGACCTCCCCCTCCACGCTGTCGGGGACGGGCGCGGTGAACACCTCGCCGCCGGGCAGATTCTTCTCGCCGTAGTCGTTCAGGGTCGGGTTCCCGGCGACGGACATCGTGACCTCGGTCGTGTCGCCGGAGACGATCCGGACCTCCTCGGCGGGGTCGAGGACCTCGACCATCTGTGCCTGGTGGTTCCGGACCGCGTCCCAGTCCTTGTTGACCGCGTCCCAGACGAAGTCCTCGTACCCTTCTGTGGACATCCCGGCGAGTTGGGCGTTCGCGGCGGCGGGGAACTGGGTGAGACACCAGGTCTTCGAGAGCCGCTCATTGAGCAGCGGCTGCTGGGCCTGCTGGTAGGCGGCGTTGGTCTCGGGGTCGACGTCACTGGTCTCGGTGACGTTTGCGTTCCCACGGACCGCGATGTAGGCGTCCATCTCCTCGTACAGCGCCTGCAGGTGGGCGGGCGTCTCGAAGTCGTCGCGATTGCGCAGGAAGGCCCGCTGGTAGCGTTCCCCGAGTCGCTCCTGGACGACGAGCGGGTTCGCCCCCCGGTCGGCTGCCAGTTCGTGTAACGCCACGACAAGGTCCTCGGCGACCGGGTGGGCGTCGATGACAATGTCGTCCCCGGCCGAGAGGTCGGTCGAGTGGTCGACGACCACCTCGGCGTGTTCGCGGATGCGCGGGTCCATGCCCGAACACAGGCCCCGGCGGACAAACCACTAACGCTTGCCGCTGTCGACACCCTGCTGGAATCCCGTAACGGTCCGTCTGATGAACAGGTACAGGAAGAAGACGAACCCGAGTAGGAGCCCCACGATCCCGACGAGGACCCAATCCATACACCGTATCGCCACTCCCCGGGCAAAGCCGTTTCGACACACAGGCTTTTCTGCGGGGACGGGACCAGGCCACCCGTGACCTGACGACTGCCGCGTGGCGGCCAGCGAGAGTCCGGCCGACCGCTACGCGCTCGACGGCCGGCTGTTTGCCCCTTTCCGACCCTCGACCCCTGTCCATCCGCCTCGGCCCCGAACGGTCTGTCCGACCGTGGCGCTTTTCGCCGCCCCACCCGAGAGAGCGGTATGCGTGTCCACGAGGGTGGTGTCGATCTTGAGGTGCCCGAACAGCCAGCGGAGGGCGCCGGCGACGTCGTCTTCTTCAACCCCGTTCAGGAGCTGAACCGGGACCTCACCGTCGCCGCCCTTCGGGCCTACCGCGAGCGCAACCCCGACGCCGACACCTACTGCGACGCGACGACCGCCACCGGCGTCCGCGGTGTCCGGGCCGCCGCCGACGGCTGGACGGTCACCTGCTGTGACGTCGACCCTGACGCGACCACGCTGGCCGGCAAGAACCTCGCGCGCAACGACCTCGA
This sequence comes from Salinirussus sp., assembly GCA_028275005.1. Lineage (GTDB taxonomy): Archaea > Halobacteriota > Halobacteria > Halobacteriales > Haloarculaceae > Salinirussus. The sequence goes on along the minus strand of JAQCNN010000112.1, from coordinate 11,519 downwards.
CGGCGAGACAGTCACCCGGGACGCCAACGTGGTCCTCCACGAGCGGACGTTCGACATCGTGGACATCGACCCGTTCGGGACACCGGTCCCCTTCGCGGACGCCGCGTTCCGAGGGACCGGCGAGTTGCTCTGTGTCACGGCCACCGACCTCGCCCCCCTCTGTGGGGCACACTTCAACAGCGGGGTCCGGAGCTACAGCGCCATCCCCAGAAACACCGAGTACCACGGCGAGATGGGCGTCCGTATCCTCCTCTCCACACTCGCCCGGACGGCCGCCCGGTACGACGTTGCTGTCGACCCGCTGTGCACCCACGCCTCGGCCCACTACGTCCGGACGTACCTCGCCCTCGACCGCGGGGCGCAGGTCGCCGACGCGACCCTCGACAGTGTGGGTCACATCTACCACTGTCCGGCGTGTCTGTGGCGGGGGGCCGAACACGGTCTCACCGCCGACCCCCCGGATGGCTGTGACAACTGTGGGGACCCGGTCGAGACAGCGGGCCCGGTCTGGCTCGACCGGACCGCCGACAGCGACTTTCTCGACGCGACCGCGGCGTCGGTGCCGGACGGGTTCGGGACCGCCGAGGAGGCCCGTGACCTTCTTGAGACACTCGCCGACGAACTCGCTACCCCGACCCACTACGACCAACACCGGCTGTGCAAGCTGTGGAGTCGTCCGGCGACAGCGATGGACGACTTTCTCGATGACCTCCGAGCCGCCGGACACGACGCGAGCCGGACGCACTACGGCGGCACGACGTTCAAGACGACGGCCTCGGTCGGTGCGATTCGGACGGTGACCGGTAACTCGGTCTAGCTCGCAGCTCGGGCCACGTACTGTCCGAGCCTGAGGACCGTGTGATACACCGGTCGCAAAAAGTAGTTGACCATCCCGGCCAACCCGACGAGACCGCCGACTGCCTGTACCTCGGCGGCGGTTGCCCCCGTTGCGAGCAGGGTCGCCCCCGCGGCTGCGACCGGGACCAGCCACGCCGCCTCGCCGTAGAAGCCGAGGTCGTGCCCGAGCACCACCGGCAGGTCGGTGACCCCGTCCTGGAGGGCAAACACCCCTGCACCCGCACCGAGCAGGATGACGGCCAGCGCCGGCGTTGCTCCGACACCGGCCACTCCGAGCCCGACCAGCAGCGCGCTTGTGACGACCAGTACGGCCGTCACCCGCATCGTCTCCGCCGCCAGGTCCATACCTTCTCTGTGATAGCCGCCGGCTAATGACTTTCGAGCGCCGACGGTGAAGGCCCGCGTGGAGTGGTCTACGCCTTACCGTGTCGACACCCCTCGTGCGGGCCGTGCTCGCGAGTCGCCGCGACCGGCAACTACAACACGGGGCGCTACGAGGCCATAGCCAAGTGCGTATGAGCGAGTCCGACGGCACCGAAGACGACGCCGGCGACGCGGACACAGACCCCGAGACAGCGGCCACCGACACGGGCCCGGCTACCGGCCGTGTCAGCGAGCGGGTCGACTACGAGGAGATCGCCGAACTCCGGCGGGAGCTCGACCGCTTCGAGTCCGAGATGGACGACCGCACCGTCCGCCGCGACGACTTAGAGGCCGACCTGAAGGGGTATGTCCGTCGGCGCCAGCGCCGCGGCTACGCCCGTGGCTGGGGCCCCTATCTCGTCCTGCTGTACGGCACACTCATGACACTCGGTGCCTTCTTCTTCCTGAGCGGGGGCTGGGCGGTCCTCGCGATGCTCATCGTCTGGCTGTCGACACTCGGGCTGTACGCGCTGATGGTCATCGTGGGCGTCACGTTCACCGTTGCCGGACTCCCCGGACGGCTCCGGGACACAGTTCGTAGCTTCCGGGAGTAAACGAACGGCACGACAGGAGGGTGGCTGGGCCGGCCGTGGCCGCTCAGAACTTCTCGAGGTAGCGGTCTATCTCCCAGTCGGAGACGTTGACGAGGTACTCGGTGAACTCCTCCTCCTTTGCCTCGACGAACTTCTCGGCGACGTGGCCGCCGAGTCCGCTGAGGATAACCTCGTCGTCCTCGAGGGCGTCGACGGCGTCGCCGAGGTTCTTCGGCAGCGTCTCGATGCCGTACTCCTCGATCTTCTCCTCGTCGAACTCGTAGATGTTCTCGCGGATCGGGTCCGGCGCGTCGAGGTCGCGCTCGACCCCGTCGAGCCCGGCGTTGATGAGCGACGCAAAGCCGAGGTACGGGTTACACGACGGGTCGGGGAAGCGGGCCTCGATCCGCGTCGCGCTCGGGACGCGAGCGGCCGGCTTCCGGATGAGCGCCGACCGGTTCCGGTCGGACCACGCGACGTAGACCGGTGCCTCGTACCCGGGGACAAGGCGCTTGTAGCTGTTCACCGTCGGGTTCGTCACGGCCGTGATGGCCGGGGCGTGGTCGAGGACGCCGGCGAGGTACGAGAGCGCCGTCTCGCTGAGGTCGAAGTCGCCGTCCCCGTGGAAGGCGTTCTCGCCGTCCTCGAACAGCGACATGTGGGTGTGCATCCCGGAGCCGTTGATCCGCGGCACCGGCTTTGGCATAAACGTCGCGTGCAGGCCGTGTTGGGCCGCGACCGCCCGGACGACAAACCGGAAGGTAGCGACGTTGTCGGCCGTCGTCAGCGCGTCGGCGTACTCGAAGTTGATCTCGTACTGACCCTGGGCGACCTCGTGGTGGCTGGCTTCGATATCGAAGCCCATCTCCTCGAGCGTGTAGATGATCTCACGCCGGACATCGCTCTGGAGGTCCTTCGGCGCGAGGTCGAAGTAGCCGCCGTGGTCCGCGAACTCGGTGGTCGCGTAGCCGTCCTCGTCGTGTTTGAACAGGAAAAACTCCGGCTCGGGGGCCATGTTGACCTCGAAGCCGTGGTCCTCTGCCTTCTTGAGTGCCTGCTTCAGGACGTAGCGGGGGTCACCCTCGAACGGTTCGCCGGTTGACGTGTTGATTACGTCACAGATGAGCCGAGCAGCCCCGCCCTCCCCGTCGGTCCGCCACGGGAGGATCGCGAACGTCTCGGGGTCGGGTTTGAGCCGCATGTCCGACTCCTGGATGCGCACGAAGCCGTTGATCGAGGAGCCGTCGAAGTAGATCCCCTCGGTGAACGCCTTCTCCGCCTGGTCGGCGGGGACGGAGACGTTTTTGACCGTCCCGAGGATGTCGATGAACTGCAGTCGCAGGAAGTCGACACCCTTCTCGTCGATCTCCTCGAGGACGCGCTCTGCCTCGTCAGATAGATTTTGGCTTGTCATCTTTCGACACCTGATAGGGATGCCTGACATCACTAAAACCCTCCCATTTTGCTCAAATATTACCTACCCGCCGGAAAATTCGGTATTCGTAAAATTCTAATCCCCGGCCGCCGTTTGGACGGTTGATGACGTACGAAAATCTGGACCGAAAGTTGGTAAATGCCCTCCTGGGCGACGGCCGGGCGAGTCTGCGCAGCCTCGCGGAGGACCTGGACGTCTCGGTGACCACCGTCTCGAACCATCTCTCGGACTTAGAGGACCAGGGGATCATTCAGGGGTACACCCCGAAGATCGACTACAACGCCTTGGGTTACGACGTGACCGCGATCCTCCAGCTAAAGGTGGAGGGGAGCGCGCTCAAAACGGTCGTCGACGACCTTCAGCAACACCGCCAGATGATGAGTGTCTACGAGACCACCGGCGACCACGATGTCATCGCGGTCGGGAAGTTCACCGACACCGATGACATGAACGACGAGATCAAGGCGCTGCTGACCGACCCCGATATAAAGGAGTCGAACACCAGCGTCGTGCTCAACATCGCAAAGGAACACGAACAGTTCGACCTCGACCTGGAGTAAGCGCTCGCCGGAGCCAAGGACCAGCCCCTGCGGTCCGATAGCCCCGGCTGATAACTTCGTGTCTGTTCTCTCACTACCGGTCGTGTCTCGCCCCACGACCCCGGTGTCGTCGGTCCTCGCTCCCCGCCGTGTTCCCTGCCCGAGCACTGGGTCACCCCTGGATTACCGACCTGGCCCGTCGGACCACAGGCTTTAGCCTACACGGCACCTACACCCAGTAATGACAACTGAGCGAACGTACCGCTGTCTGAACTGTAGCGAGCACACGCTCACCCGCGAGTTCAACGTCTCACATCTGTCGATAACCTGTCCGAACTGTGACTCCTTCGAGCGCTTTGTCAACGACAACGTCTACCAGCGGTTCCAGGACTACGAGGAGTCACCGCCCGAGGAGTTGGCGTGGGACCGACTCGACCGGACGGAGAAACTGATGGTCAGCGAGCGGGTCGTCCGCACTACCCGATCTATCGAGGACTTCGACATCGAGGAGTAGGCGCGCTCACGCGGTGTGCGCCACAAAACGGGAGTGTCTATCGGCGGTCTATCCGGCAGTGAGTCGGCCGCCGAGACGGCGGCGTTCTGATGCTCGCAGAGAGCAGCGTCCGCGCCCATACTGCCGGCGGGTGGTCGGCGTGTGACCCCGTCCGTTCACGCCCCCCGCGGGGTGGGGCGCGGCGAGATACCGCGGTGGCCCTACATCGCGCCGCCCATGCCACCCATACCGCCCATGCCGCCACCCATGCCGCCGCCGCCGGGTGCATCGTCCCCGTCACCCTCGGTGGAGAGGTCGCCGGCGGAGATGATATCGTCGATTTTCAGCACGAGGTTGGCGGCCTCCGTCGCGGAGGAGACGGCCTGGCGTTTTGCGTGTGCGGGCTCGACGATGCCGGCCTCGAAGGCGTCCTCGACGTCACCGGTGAAGACGTTCAGGCCGGCGCGGACCCGGTCGTCGTCGTGTGCCGACCGCAGGTCGACCAGCGTGTCGATAGGGTCGAGCCCGGAGTTCTCCGCGAGCGTCCGGGGGACCACATCGAGCGCGTCGGCGAAGGCCTCGACGGCGAGCTGTTCGCGGCCGCTGACGCCGTCGGCGTAGTCACGCAGCCGGGCGGCGACCTCGGTCTCGGGGGCGCCACCACCGGGCAGGACCGTCCCCTCGGTGATGGTGTCGGCGACGACGTCCAGGGCGTCCTGAACCCCCCGCTCGATCTCGTCGACGACGTGGTCGGTCGAGCCACGCAGGTACAGGGTGACACCGTGGGCGTCCTCGTCGCCCTCGATGATGTAGTGCTCGGCGTCCCCGTCGCGGGTGACTGTCCCCGCACCGAGGTCGGCGGCTGTCGCCGTGTCGAGGTCGGAGACGATGTTTGCGCCGAGGACCTCCCGGAGGAACTCCAGGTCGGACTTCTTGACGCGGCGCATCGCCAGGACCCCCTCCTTCGCGAGGTAGTGCTGGACCATGTCGTCGACGCCTTTCTGACAGATAACGACGTCTGCTCCGAGGTCGACGACCCTGTCGACCATCCCCTGGAGCTGCTGTTCCTCCTGGGCGATGAAGTCCTGGAGCTGGTCGGGGTCGGTGACACTGACCTGGGTGTCGACGTCGGCCTCCTCGAGTTCCATCGCCGAGTCGAGCAGGAGGACATCGCCCTCGGTCTCGTCGGGCATGTCCTCGTGGAGCGGGTCCTTGTCGACGATGCTACCCTCGATGACCTCGGAGTTCCCGGCGGAGTCGCCGGTGGCGGTCTCGGTGTTCAGGTAGGCCAGGTCGACGATATAGGAGCCGTCCTCGGCCTCGACAGTGACCGCGCGGGCGGCGTTGACCACCAGACTCGCCAGGGTGTCCTTGTGCTGTTCGGCGCCCTTGCCGGTCATCGAGGTCTCGGCGACCTTCCGGAGAATCTCCTCGTCCTCGCGGTCGACCTCGATGGCCATGTCGTCGATCTCCTCCCGGGCCTGCTCGGAGGCCATGGTGAAGCCCTTGATGGCCGCAGTCGGGTGGATATCCTGGTCAAGTAGCTCCTCGGCGCCCTTCAGGAGTTCGCCCGCGACCGATACCGCGGTTGTTGTCCCGTCGCCGGCCTCGTCCTCCTGTGTCTCGGCGACCTCGACGATCATCTCCGCGGTGGGGTTGTCGATGTCCATCTCGTCGAGGATGGTGACCCCGTCGTTGGTGACGACAATGTCCCCGAGCGAGGTGACGAGCATCTTGTCCATCCCCTTCGGCCCGAGCGTCGACCGGACGGACTCGGCGACGGCGCGGGCCGCCGAGATGTTGTGCTCCTGTGCGCTCTCGTCTTTCATCCGCTGGGCGTCGTCGCCCAGTACGATCATCGGCTGGCCCTGCATCTGCTGTTGGCTCATAATCAGCTAGACCTTTGTCCATGGTTCTATATAAAATATGCGGTCAGCGCTCGACGGGCGGTGGTGTCTGCTCCGGTGCCATCCCCCGAACGGGACACTCCTGTGGCTCCGTCTCCGCCTCCGGCCGGCGGGACGGCTGTCGGGTTTTATAACTGCGCTCCGCTCGCCGCTTGTCACCCCCCTGTCTCTGCTGCGCTCAGGCCTCATATTCCACGGGTGTTTTGCCCCTCCCGTCCGAGGGTCGGGTATGACAGCGCTGTTTGAGCCCCTGGGGCTGCGGGAGACGGAGCTCCCAAACCGTGTGATGGTGTCGCCGATGTGTCAGTACTCCTGTGAGGACCGTGACGGTGTGGCAACGGAGTGGCACCGCGTTCACCTGGGCTCGCGTGCGGTCGGCGGCGCGGGCGTGGTGATGGCCGAGGCGACCGCCGTCGAGGCGCGCGGCCGTATCTCCCCGGAGGACCTGGGGATCTGGACCGACGAGCAGGCCGAGGCGCTCGCGCCGGTCGCACAGTTCATCAGCGAGCAGGGGAGTGTGCCAGCGATCCAACTGGCCCACGCCGGCCGGAAGGCCTCCACCAGTCGCCCGTGGGAGGGTCACGACCCGCTTGCGCCCGAGGCGGGTGGCTGGGACGCCGTTGGACCGACCGGCACCCCCTGGCCCTACGAGGAGGGGACCGCCCCCGAGACCGAGCGGCTAGACCAGGCGGGTATCGAGTCGGTCATCGACGCCTTCCGGGCGGCGGCCCGACGGGCCCGTGAGGCCGGCTTCGAGGTGGCGGAGGTCCACGGCGCTCACGGCTACCTGCTCCACGAGTTTCTCTCCCCGGTCACCAACCGCCGCGAGGACGACTACGGCGGCGACTTCGAGGGTCGGAGCCGCCTCATCAGGGAGGTTACCGCTGCTGTCCGGGAGGTCTGGCCCGACGGGAAGCCGGTCTTCGTCCGGCTCTCCGCGACGGACTGTCTCGAGGACCGCGAGTCCTGGACCGTCGCGGACTCCGCGCGGCTGGCCGACCGGCTGGCAGCGGCCGGTGCCGACCTCATCGACGTGAGCTCCGGGGGGATTGTCCCCGACTCGTACCCCGACTACACCGGGCCGAACTACCAGCTCCGGTGGGCAGAACACGTCCGTGAGGCGAGTGAGTCGGGGGTCGCGGTCGGCACCGTCGGAGGGATTACGACCGCAGAGCAGGCCGAGGCGGTCGTCGGGAACGACCGGGTCGACCTGGCTATCGTCGGCCGTGAACACCTCCGGGACCCCTACTTCACGCTACACGCCGCCCAGGAGCTGGACGCGACCGACGAAATCGAGGGGCCGCCACAGTACTACCGCGGCCTCGGCCTCTGAGGCGCGCTCCGGGCCGCCCGCCACCGACAGCGCCGCTGTTCCACTCAGCCCCCTGTTTACCTGCCGCGTGTTCCCGGTTGACGACCGATTTTAGTGGGTGGGGATAGAGTCGCCTGTCGGGCGTACAGTGACACAGGCCAAGCCACCGCGATGCGGCTGTGCGCCTGCCAGCCACCACCTGCAGGGCTGTTTCCTGGTACCCGCCATCCGCCCGCTCGCCGGGCGACCGGGGCGAGCGGATGGCCAGGGTACCCGCGGCTCACGAAGCCGGTTCGTACTGACCCGGGAGGCCCTGCTCCCGCTACCCGGGGGACATCCGTCGCTGGCCGACCCGCCGAGATAGACGGACGTACGGGGTGCCGTTCGTCGCCGGACACCAAGGCGGTGGAGTATACGCCGTTTCGCTCATCCTCAACGGAGCGGTCGCCGACGCGGGTGCCCTTCTCCCCACAATCCCGACAGTGACACCTGCCCGCCGGTCTCGTGTCCACCTCTCATACCGATACCACAGCCGCTGCAGTTGTCAGTCATAGCACTCGTGATGGTAGCTACTGTGTTGGCTGCTCACCATCCTACCGCCGGTCGGTATCTCCTCTGCACTCGGCACACAACACCGGTAGCGATGGCCCCGGAGACACCGTACTGGCTCCGAACCCCAGTGCCGAACGTCACAACCCGACGGGGCCTCGGTCTCCGTTCGGTCACCCCCGGCCGAGACATCGGTGTCGGTCATTGACCAACCGGCCCTCGCCGCGCTGTGGGCACAGTAGTCGGTCGCGGGTGCTGTCAGAGACGACTCGTAATCGTAGTTCTGTCGAGTGTTCAGCGCCAGGACTGGGATTTGAACCCAGAATCCCAAACGGGAACACGCTTTCCAGGCGTGCGCCTTACCAGATTCGGCCATCCTGGCTTGTTGCGAGCTTGCGCGGGAAGCCGATTAATCGCTTTCGTTCCCTCGTAGCGAGGAGCGGTCGCCAGGACTGGGAGCGAGCAGACGTGACGCGTCTGCGAGCCTCGCGGGACGCGGAGTGTCTCGCGGCGTTTGAACCCAGAATCACAGACGGGAACACGCTTTCCAGGCGTGCGTCTTACCGGATTCGGCCATCCTGGCTCGTATCCGGCGGTAGCGGGAGGGCGGGTTAAGCCCTTTCGTTCCCCGCGAACCGCGGCCTGAGGGCGTGGGCCGCAGCCGCCGTCACCGCGAGCACCACGACGGCCACACCGGCTTTCACGGCCACGGGCACGCCCTGCTCGGCGAGGAGTTCGTACCCCTGGACGAGCACCAGAAAGGCGAGTCCCCCGACCGCGCCCCACAGCAGGCTGTCCTTCTGCCTGGCGTCCATCTGTCGGGCTACCGGGCCGCGATTGCTTCGACCTCCACCCTGACGCCCGCTGGGAGGTCCGCGACGGCGACCGCGCTCCGGGCCGGGGGGTCACCCTCGAAGAAGGTCTCGTAGGTCGTGTTCATCGTCTCGAAGTCCTCGATATCGTCGAGGTAGACCGTGAGCTTCAGCGCGTCCTCGAGACTCGAGTCCGCCGCCTCGAGCACCCCCTTGACGTTCTGCAGGGCCTGTTCGGTCTGGACGTCGACCGCTGCCTCGTTGAGCAGGTCCCCCTCGGGGGTCATCGGGATCTGCCCTGCGGTAAAGACCAGGTCGTCGGTCACGGTCCCCTGGCTGTACGCCCCAACCGCCGCCGGTGCCTCGTCGGTGCTGACCGTCTCGCGCATGTCCGTGTGTGTGCGAGCCACGGGCAAAACGGTGCCGGCGGCGTCCTGCCAGCTCCGGCCGGGCCAACTACAGCCCGACCAGTCACCCTCAGAAGCCCTCGCGTGCCTCTCGACCCGTCGTCCGGTCCGCTCGCACACCCGGCCTTTCCGGGGCCGTCCGGCTCAACCCTCCGGGTCCCTCTGCACTTCACGGCTCCGCCCGGCTCCCGCGGGCTCCGCTCCGACCACACCGTCCTCGCCTGACCTTGCGTCCCGGCCCCGGTCGGCACAACCGTTTAGCAACCGCACGTCTACACGGCATGTATGGCGGGGGTTCCCGAGGACACACCGGCGAACTGCCCTACCTGTGGACGCGTCTACGAGTCCGTCACCGTCCACGAGGAGGGTGTCATGGTGAATCTGCTAGAGAACGAGCGCTACCATCGGGTGTGTCTCGAACCGGGCGCACGCGAAGGGGACGCTGTGCTGTACTTCTATCACCACACACACCAACAGGCGGAGGCCAGCAGCCACGCAAAAGGGTGAACGGCCTCTGGTCAAGCCCCCAGGCACTCGCCTCGGTCATCTGTAGAAAGGGTGGTCCCCGCTCCACCGGACAGCGGCCCACGACTACCGCGAGGGGCTCGCACTCATCGGTCGCCGGGCACCCTCATCACTCCGGCCGCTCACTGCGTACACGAAGCCGAGATGCCGGCTGTTTGCCCGACCTGTACGACGCTACACAGAGCGTATCTGTAGAGGCTCCCGGTGTCTGTCGTGTTGGCAGTGTCGTGGCCGAGGCTCCTCGGAGCCCCGCCCACCGGTGTGTCTGCCGTCACCGGCCGGTACGCCCGGCCACCGTCGGGTCCTGTCCGGTCAGTCGCCGCCGGGGGTCCCTTCGGGGGCGAGCTTGTCGGCGTGTTTCGACTCCAGCTTCTCCAGCTTCGGCGGGATCTGCATCCGGCAGTAGGGCTGGTTCGGGTTCTTGTCGAAGTAGTCCTGGTGTTTCTCCTCGGCGCGGTAGAACGTCTCCAGACGCGTGAGTTCGGTCACGACGCTGTCGTACTCGCCGGTAGCCTCAAGTTCCTCGACGTACTGCTCGACGGCTTCGCGCTGTGTCTCGCCGTGATAGAGCACGATAGAGCGGTACTGCGAGCCGACGTCCGGCCCCTGGCGGTCCTCCGTCTCGGGGTTGTGGACCGTGAAAAAGACCTCCAGCAGGTCCTCGTAGCCCACCGTGTCCGGGTCGTAGGTGACCTGGACGACCTCGGCGTGGCCGGTCGACCCCGAACACACCTCACGGTAGCTGGGGTCCTCCGTGCGGCCGCCGGCGTAGCCCGAGACCACCGCCTGGACGCCGCGCACGCGCTCGAAGGCCGCCTCGACACACCAGAAACAGCCGCCACCGAACGTCGCCTGCTCGGTTTCACTCATACTGCTCTGTACGGTATGCAGGCGTATAGCCCCTTTGTGTCCTCGTTTAGTGGGTTAGCCGGCGCTGTCCTCCCGGTCTTATACTCTCGGACGTAACTTTGTAAATAGATTCGCCACCCCGGGGTGGCGAAATTCTTGAATGGCTTACGTCCGGCAGTATTAGTACACCCCGAGAGCCGGGAATCGGGGTGACCGTGCCGCGTAGCCGCCCCTCGTTCCCTCCTGCTGGCACTCCCTGTGGCCCATCCGCCTGTCCTTCGGGGAAACCCACGACGTAGCCAAACCCTATGAATAATCACCCAAAATTATTTATCATGTTGGCATATGCTAACTGATACCATGGAACGGATGACAGGACGGCGGTCGTTCCTGCGGACAGTTGGCACGGCGGGTGCGGCTGGGATGGTTGCTCTCGCTGGGTGTTCTGACGGCGGTGGTGGTGGCGGTGGCCAGACGCAGTTTACCTACGCCGGCGGCCAGAATGGCACTGCCCCCTACCAGATCGGGTTGACGTGGGCAAACGAGATCCAGAGTAACACCGACTACGAACTCAGCGTGCAGACGACCGGGGGGTTCAACGCCAGTCACCGCCAGGTCGGAAGCGGGGCGGTCGACCTGGGCGCAGGGTCGACGCCGGACTTCCAGGCGGCCGACACGGCCCACCCACCCTTCGAGAACCAGTTCGAGACGAACATCATGTTCTCGTGTGCGGCATACCCGTTTCCCATCGCGTTCACCAGGGCCGATACCGACATCGACTTTCTTAGAGACACCGGCGGTAAGCGGGTCGTCACCGGGCTGCCGGGGTCGACGGTTCACACCTACTACCGGCTGTTCATGCTCGCCAACAACTACG
>JAQCNN010000103.1 GCA_028275005.1 Salinirussus sp. | reverse complement strand
ACACACCGACGGTGTTTTGCCTGGCCCTCGCTAACGGTTGCCCGTGACAGCGGTCGACGAGTGGGCGGCTGACCTGCGGGCCGCCGGCGGGCTCACCCCCGGTGCAGTCGACCGTATCGTTGCCCTCCACGGCGACCGGGGAAGCCGCGCTATCGAGGCCGTCGGGGAGGGACGGGTGAAGGAGTACCGCGATTTTACCGTCGTCGTCGGCCACGAGGACGAGTACGTCGTCGAGGACGACGGCTGCACCTGCAAGGACGCCGAGTACAACCTCGACGCCGCCGACCCCACGGAGCTGTGCTGGCACGCCATCGCCGCCCGGGTCGCCCACGCTATCGACGAGGCCGAGGAACACGACATGTGGTACTCCGAGGTCCGGGATTTCCTCTAGACCACCTTTTTCGGGCTGCGGTTCGGGCACGCCGGAGGCGCGCGGATGCTCGTGGTCGACCTGCCCTTCCCCGGCGCGGTCGCGGCCACACGACGGTCGGCTACTGCTCGAGACCCCCGGCAAGCCGCTCGACCATCCCCGCGTCGAGGATGTTTTCGACGTACTTCGCCACCACGTCGACCTCCAGATGGACCGCGTCGCCGACCGTCTTCTCCGAGAGCGTGGTCATCTCGTAGGTCTCGGGGATGATGGCGACGGTGAACGCGTCGGCCTGGCGGTCGGCGACGGTGAGGCTGATCCCGTCGACCGAGATAGAGCCCTTCTCGACGACGTACTTCGCCTGGTCCTCGGGCAGGGAGAACTCGAAGAACCAGTCGTCGCCGACCTGCTCGACCCCCAACACCTCGCCGGTGCCGTCGACGTGGCCCTGCACGAAGTGGCCGTCGAGCCGACCCTCGGCCGGGAGCGCGCGCTCGAGGTTGACCCGGTCACCCTCGCCGACCCCGCCGAGGTAGGTCCGGTCGACGGTCTCGGTGGCGAGAAAGACCTCGAACCAGCCCTCGCCGTGGGTCTCGACCGTGAGACACGCCCCGCTGACGCTGATACTCTGCCCCTGTGTGAGCCCCTCGAAGCTGGTGCCGAGCCGGAGCCGGCGTCCCTCGGGCTCGTCCGCGACAGCGAGCACTTCGCCGGTCTCCTCGACGATGCCAGTGAACATACCGACATGCGGGCCGGGATATCAAAGTCGCTTTCCCTTCCCGGTTCGCTGGCCGCCTGTGACCGGCGGGCTTTTGCTCGGCGGCGACCTCCATTCGGCAGTGAGTCGAGGCATTATCGAGCTGGTCCAACTGGCTGCCACGCTCGTCCTCGCGGTCCCCGTTGCCCTGCTGGGGCTCCAGTTTCTGACACGGGGCGAGGTCCTGGCCGGCGGCGTCTTCCTCGCCATCGCCGCCGGGATGGTGCTGGTCGAGAAGTACGTCGTCACCCCCGGAGACGTGCCGGCCCTGCTGGTCGAGCGGGTCGTCGGCCGGGTCGCAAAGGAGCCGGACTCCGACTCCGAGCCGGACGGCGAGAACTGAGCTACTGTCCGGCAACCGGGGCGTCGGCTTCGAGGAGGTCCTCGATGCCACGCTCGCTGGGCTCGTTTGACAGCAGGACATCGACGGGCAGCGTCGGGGCGCCGTCGACCAGGTCCTCGAGCAGGACGAGTCGCTCGCGGGCCCGGGACATCCCGACGTAGAACACACGGCGCTCGTTGTCGGTCAGGGTCGGAACCGGGTCGGTGTGTTTCGTGAACTCCTCGACGGCAGGGACCTCCCGGCCCTCCTGTTCGACCCTGGCGGCCATCTGTTCGACAACCTTCTCGGTGAGGTCGGTGGCGACAAAGACGTGGTCGGCCTCGCGACCCTTCGCGGAGTGGATGGTGCCCAGACGGACGCGGTTGCGGTCCATGCCCTCGTAGGTACCGTTGAAGTAGGCGTCGACGGAGCGCTCCTGGAAGTTCGTCACCTTCCGGAGCATGTCGGCCGCCGCGGGGGGCTCGGGGGCGAAGGGGGCGTGCTCCCGAACCGTCTCGGGGTCGACCCGCAGTTCGGTGACGTCCTCGACGCCGCTTTCCTCCTCGAGGGTGTCCAACTCGTCGAACAGTTCGTCACGGTCACCCGTCCCGAAGGCGGAGTCGGCGAGCATATCCGCCAGCCGACGGGCCTGCAGGCCCGTCACGGGCTCCTCGGCCGCGAGGGACTCGATGGCGTCGACATACTCACAGAGCCGGTCGGTCCACATCCGCTGGTCGGTCAGGCAGGCAAAGGGGATCCCCTCGTCGATGAACTCATCGATGAACTGAAACATCTGGTAGCGCGCACGAAAGAGGAGCATGACAGTTCCGTCGTCGTCCTCGACGGTCGCGCGGACGTTCCGGACCAGGTCGAGCATCGACGGCCGGGAGACCGCCTCGACCGTTCCGCCCTCCTTTCGGGGCTCCAGGTCCTTCTCCTGGCGTTTCTCGATGTGGCTGACCTCCTGGTTCACGACGTCGAGGATCCGTGAGGGCAGGCGGTAGGAGTTGGGGAGGACGACGTCGTCGGTGACCGTCTCGTCGAGCAACAGGTCGGGGTCCGCACCCTGCCAGGCGTAGACGACCTGGTCGTCGTCGCCGGCGATCAGCACCCGCTCCATGTGCGCGCGCCACTCCTCGTAGACCTCGTACTGGAGGGTGGTGATATCCTGGAACTCGTCGATGACGAGGTAGTCGACGCCCGGCAACAGCGAGCGCTGGTTGACCCGCTCGAGCATATCCGCAAAGCCGACCAGGTCGTGTTCACCCTTGTAGCTCCGCCAGCCGCGGATCGCCTCGGGGATGTCAAGCCGGTCGTCAGCGGAGGGCCAGGTCGGGGTGTACTTGTTGCCGGTCTGGGCGTTGTCGTCGATGTCCGGCGGGAGACGGACCTCCTCGTCGTTCCACTTGAAGGGGACGTCGTACCAGTCGGCGACGTCCCGGGAGGTGCGCTGGAGCCACTGGCTGGTGGCGATCACCTTGTTTCCGAGTGTCGTCGACCGGGCCGACCGGCGCCGCGACCCCTCGTACTCGTCCTCGTAGTCGATGCCGTACTCGTCACAGAACGCCTCCTTGTCTGACTCGCCGACGACGTCCCCCCGCGAGAGGTTCAGCAGGTCGTAGGCCTTTGCGTGCATCGTCGAGACGTTGCCACGGAGCGACCGGGGGGAGGTGTCCAGACGCTCGGCCAGGCGCTCGCGGATCTCCGCGGCCGCGGCGCGGGTGTACGAGACGACGAGGATATCCCGTACCTCGACGTCGTCGTTTTCCTCGAGTAGCTGTTCGACACGGTCGAGTAGCGCGGTCGTCTTCCCGCTGCCCGGGCCGCCGAACAGGCGGACAACCTCTGGGCTTGGCTCGGTCATTGGAGACATGTGACCGGCAGGACCTATAAACGACCCGGCTCCGGGTCCGACCCGGTGGGTATCACTGGTACAGCGAGAGATACAGCATACTGAACCCGATGATAAGGGGGAGTGCCCCCCCGGCCTGGAGGAAGATACGGGTGAGTTCGCTCGCGCCGGCCCCGAGTTGGGTGATGACACTGCTTATCGCCACGCCCATGCTGAGAAAGGCAAAGCCGAGAAACGCGTATTGCAGGCGCTCGGAGGGGCGCTTGCGGTAGGCCTGGAAGCTGATGACCGTGAGACCCAGCGAGAGCCCAAACACCACAAACCGCATGACCAGAAGTCCCCCCCGGGCGACGGTGGCGGCGTCAACCATCGTACTGAACGCTCACACGTAATCCTAATAAACGCAACTACTCGGAGACCGGTCTAAGATGCCGTGGGCGCCGGCGAGCAGACGAGCCTGTCCGGTCACTCGGGGCTGAGGTCGTCCCAGAGCTGGCTGAACCGCTCGGGGAGGTTCTCCTCACGGTAGATCTGGACACGGTACTCCTCGTCGTCCAGGGAGATGACGGTGCTCTCGAACTGACACTCGTAGACGTTGTAGTGGTTGCCGTCGTCGGCGACCAGCGTCCGCTCCTTCACTAGGTCGTGCTCTTCGAGCATCTCGATACGCCGGTAGATGGTCGGCAGCGACAGGTCACAGTCCTCGGCGAGTTCCTTTGCCGGCTTTGGCTCGCGGCTGATGGAGGCCAGCACCCGCCGCGCGTGCTCGTCGCCGATGGTGTCTAGGATGTCCTCGATAGGTCTGTCGTTGTCCACTATTGGGTGGTTGCCAGCCGGGGCTATAAGCGTTTCTGGCCCGATACGGCGGTCGGGGTTCTTTCAGGCGTAGAAAACACACTCGGTGAGTTATGTAGGGCAGGGAACAACCTACAAGTGCGACTCAATCACCATGTCGGGCGAGGACAGACACACGACGACGATGCACGACGACGGGATCCCGGCAGCCACGCCACGGCTGCTGCGACGCCTCCAAGGCGCCGGGCGTGACGAGACGCCGGAGGAAGTGATGACGGCGGTCACCGGCGACACGGTCGACACCGACCTCGCCTTTGACGAGGAGTCGATAACCTGTAGCCTCGATGAACTCCTGGTGTCACTGGTTGCACTCCGCGACGACGGCAC
>JAQCNN010000100.1 GCA_028275005.1 Salinirussus sp. | reverse complement strand
GCACACCGCGGGTACGGCGGGGCGTTTCCGGAGAACACGCGCCAGGCGTTCGAACAGGCCGCGGAGACCGCGGACTGGGTCGAACTCGACGTCCGGCGCTGCCGGTCGGACGAACTCGTCGTCTTTCACGACGAGACGCTGGACCGGCTGACCGGGGCCAGCGGGCGCGTGGTCGCGACCCCGTGGGAGCAGTTGCGGGAGGTGGAGGTGCTCGACTCCGGCGAGCGGGTCCCGCTGCTGGACGAGGCGCTGTCTGCCATCCCCGACGACACCGGCGTCCAGGTCGAACTCAAAGACGTCGGGCTCGCCGACGAGGTCCTGGAGACACTCGCCGACCACGACAACGACGCGGTTCTGATCTCCTTTAGCCCGCTCGCGCTCTACGAGGTCACCCAGTTCGGCCCGTCGGCCGACATCGGACACATCCTCTACGAAGGGCTGTTCGAGGACGCACCCGAACTCGGGCTGGACACCGCAGCACACCTCGACTGCGAGACGGTCCACACCTTCTACGGGATGGGGTCGGAGCCGGAGCTGGTCGCGGCGGCCCACGACCGCGGCCTGCGCGTCCAGACGGCCCCGCCGGAGCGGACGGCAACCGAGGACGTGCTCGAGGCGTGCCGGAGCGCCGGGGTCGACCTCCTCAGCGTCGACCACCCCCCCGAAGCGGCCTGAGTCGACTGTCCGACGACAGCCCCGAACCGGAGCCGGGGGAGCGTCGCCGGCCCCGCTGGTCGTGTGACAGCGTAACAAAAACTCCCGTTTGAGCGACCGGTCATTACTATGTGGCTCGGCGAGCAGGCCACAGCGTATGCAACGCAGAGCGGCCTCCGCGTGCTGTCTCGTCGTCCTCCTGGTCGTCAGCCCCGTCGCGACGGCGGTCCCGGCGACCGCGTCGGCGACGACACAGCCCTCGGCGGTGTCCACCGAGACGGCCAACGCCACGACACAGGCAGACAGCGAGTTCGACGGAACAGCCTTCCTGGCCGTCGACGAGGCGAGTGACGGCGACCTCGTCGCCGGCGGTGTCGAGGTGGCACCGAACGCCAGCAGCCGGCCGGCGCTGGCCAACACCACCGCCACCCTCGCCCGTGTCGGCGAGAACGGGACCGAGTGGTCGACCAGCGTCGGGAACGGCAACACGACCGCGGTCCGCGACGTGCTCGCTGCCGACGACGGCATCTACTTCCTCCTCGTTGAGAGTCGAGGGGGTGCCAGGGGTCCCGGGTCGTCCCGGTCGGCCGACGTGCGACTCGGGAAGGCAAGCAGCGGCGGTGAGGTCCGCTGGCAGGAGTCGCTGAACGGGACCCTGGGCTTTACCGCCGGGACCGGGGGCTCTCTCGTCGACACCGACGACGGTGTGGCACTCGCCAGACAGGTCCCCGGGAGCGGGGTTCGCCTGACCGAGTACGACGGTCGGACCGTCGCCTGGGAGCGGACCTACGACGTCGAGGCCCGGGTCGGGTCCGTCCGGGCGACCGACGACGGGTTCCTGCTCGCCGGGTCGGTCGGCTTCGACGAGCCGTGGGTGCTCCGGACCGCCGAGTCGGGCCAGCCGGTGTTCAACGAGACCTACCCCGGTATCGAGAGCGCCGGCGTGCTCGGCGCGGTGCCGACCGACGACGGCGGCGCGCTGGTCGCCGGCCGCCACCGGCCCGGGTTCGACGCCGGCTCCGGCGCGTTGACCGCCCGTCTCGACGGTGACGGGCAGGTGCGCTGGACCCGGGTCCACGGCACCGGCTCCGACGTCCAGTTGACCCGTGTCTTCGGCACCGAGCGCGGGCTGCTCCTCGCCGGCCAGAGCATCGCGGGCCCCGGAGAGACGGGTTCGGTCAGACTTCTCGGCGTCGGCGCCGACGGGGCCGAACTGGCCGGCGGGACAGTCGAGGATGTCCCCCGGGTCACCGCGATGACCCGGAGCGACGACAGCCTGCGCGTCGCCGGCTTAGAGGGGGCCGGCCTCTCAGAGGGTGACCTCAACGCCGTCTTCAGGACGATCCAGGTCCCCTCGACGGAGGCTCCGGGCGACGCGAGTCTGGCCGCCGACACCGCCCTCGCCTCGAACGAGACCCACTACCGGGGCCAGGACATCCGGGTTCGTGACGCCGGGCTCGCCGACACCTACACGCTCGTCAGGCTCCCCGGGGAGTTCGGCGAGTTCGAGCCACAGGAGGTCCGCCAGGTCACACTCGGCGACGACGGGACGGCGGTCTTCGAGTCGGCGACGCTCCCCGAGGGGAGATACGTGCTCCGGATGCCGTACGACCGGCCGGTCGCCGTCGAGGACGGCCGGGTCCAGGGGCCGGCCGACCGGAGCGAGGCGGCGTTCCGGGTCAAGGAGCAGCGCCTCTTCCGGGTCGAGACGAACCGCACGCTCGTCGACGTGGCCGCCGGTGAGCGGCGTCTCTCGCTCACCCTCGACTCCGACCGCCAGAGCTACGAAGTCCACGTGCGTGCCGACCGGTTCCGCGGCGGCGCGGCAGGCGCCACAGACCTGCGTGAGGCCTTCGGACAGGTTGACGGCTTCGAAGGTATCGACACGGTCGACGGCCAGCCCGCGGCCCGTATCGCGGTGGGTGACCGGGGCGACGAGGGGTCACTGGGCCTCACTGCCGACGTCGCCGACCTCCGGCCCGGCCTCTACGACGTGGTGGTGAGCGGCGCCGACACCCGCGACGGCGGCGCGGTCGCGGACGGGCGGTTCGTCGTCGGCACCCCCGAGGAACACCCGGTCGGGCTCGAACTCGGGGCGCAGTCACTCACCGTTGGTGCCGGCGAGGAGGTCAGGACCAACGTGACGCTGACCGGCCTGACCGGCGGGGCCGGCGCGCTGGCGTTGAGCGCGAACCGGACCGGCGACCCCGACGTCAGGCTCCGGCTGGACGCCGATGTCAACGCGAGCCGGGTCAGCGCCGGTGGCGGGGTCTCTCCGCGGGAGTCGACGACCGAGCTGATGGCGTTCGACGCGGACACCCCCACCGGCTCCGTCGAGGTGGCACGTCTCGAGGTCCGCGGTGAGAGCCTCGGGCGCGAGCCGCTCACGAACGGCACCAACACCGCCACACTCCGGGTCGACTGGGTCGTCGACGAGGACGGCGTTCCCTACACCGCCCCCGAACCGGTCACAGTCGCGTACGAGGTGACCGGCGCCGGGAACGCGACCGGAGCGGGCGACAGCCCCGGCGACGGTGGCGCCGGCGGGGGGCGTAGCCCGGTCAGTGGTGGAGCGAGCGGGTCGGCAGGCGGCGGCTCCGCCTGAGAGCTCACGTGCAAGCGGTGTCGGGTAGGATTAAGTGGCCGTCGGGTGTAGAACGACCAGTATGCACGTCACCTGGCACGGCCACTCGACGTGGCACGTCGAAGTCGGATCGACGGAGCTGCTGATCGACCCCTTCTTCGCCAACCCAAAGACCGACCGGGCGCCCGAGGACATAGACACACCCGACGCTGTGCTGGCCACACACGGTCACGACGACCACGTCGCGGACGTGGGCGCGTTCACCGACACGACCGTCGCCGGCACCCCGGAGGTCGTCGGTCACCTCGCCGAACAGCACGGCATCGCCGAGGACGACACACTGGGGTTCAATCTCGGCGGCACCGTCGAGATTGGCGACGCCTACGTCACGATGCACCGGGCCGACCACACCAACGGGATGGGGGAGGGCTTTGTCGCACCCAACGGCGGCTCGCCCGCCGGCTACGTTATTTCCGACACCGAGCCGACCCAGGTCTCCGACGCGGACGCCACCACATTCTACCACGCCGGCGACACCGGGCTGATGTCGGAGATGCGCGACGTCGTCGGCCCGTTCCTCGAACCCGACGCCGCCGCCGTCCCGATCGGCGACCACTTTACGATGGGGCCGATGCAGGCCGCGGTCGCCGTCGACTGGCTCGACGTCGACTACGCCTTCCCGATGCACTACGACACGTTCCCGCCGATCGAGCAGGACCCACAGGACTTTGCCGACGAGGTCGCCGCCACGGGGTCAGACGCCGAGGTCGTCGCGCTCGACGGCGACGAGTCCTACGAGCTCTGAGCGGCTGCCGACCCCCCGTTGTGCCCACACGGGACACGGGGCCCCGTTATTTAGCCTCGGAGGACAACGGGGAGGTATGGTCGACTGGACGGGCCGGTACACCCGGACGCTCCCGACCCCACCCCGGAGCCTGGTTCGCGGGCTCTCGGCAGGGGGAAAGGCGTACCTCCTGACCGTCTTCGGCACCGTCCTGGCCGTCGAACTCGGCTCGGCTGTCGGGGTCCAGGACGCCTCCGTGCCGCTACTTGCGCCCTTCCTGCTCGTCTTCTGGGTGTACAGCCTCCACGCCAGTCTCGGGGGCTACACGTCGGGTTCACTCGGCTCGCCGACGGTCATCTTTGCCACGGTGCTGGCGCTCACACTGCTCGTCGTGGGGTACACGACCGCCGGAGACGGCGACCCGGAAGCGGTCATCCCGGCGGTCGTGCGTGGGACGAGCCTCGCGGTCGGCTACCTCGCCTCTCTGGTACTCAGTCACGTCCTCGCCGCGGCCACTGTCCCCACCGTGTCGCCGCTCGACGCCACCGCCGTCCGGCTGTTCGTCGACCTGGGTGTCCTCTACCCCGCCACCTTCGGCGGGCTCGGCGGGTTCCTCTACGGCTGGTGGTCGCTGCCGGCCGGGGGAGGGCGGTGATCAGGGGCCTGCGAGCCGCCAGAGCCCCCAGACCACGAGAACGACCGTCGCCACCAAGCCGGCCGGCGGGAGGCCCCGGACCGCCCGAAACACCGGCTCGAGGAGGGCGGCGTCGGAGAGCGGGGCAGGGACCGTGACAGCCCCGACGCTGACAGCGAGGCCTGCACCGGCTGCCACGAGCAGACCCACGTACCCCAGCCCGACGACCACCTGAGCGGCGTCCATACCGGCCACTGGCCGGGGAGTGCTCATAGGTGTTGTCGTCCACCGTGACCCACAGGTCGGACAGCCGTCCCTCGGGTCGTCGGCCATCTCACCGGCGGCACAACCGTTTTCGCCCCACGCCAAGTGTGTGGTGGTATGCCAGACATCGAAGTCACCAGCCGGAGCGAGGAGGGCTACGCCGTCACCGGGGTCGTCGACGACTGGGAGCTGACAACCGACGCGACCGGCGAGACGGGGCCGACACCGAATCAGGTACTCGCCGCCGACTACGCGGCCTGTTTCGTCCCGGCACTCAGGGTCGCGGCCGACAGGCTCGGCCACGAAGACGTCGGCGCCATCGAGGTCGATGTCGGGGTCGATCTCGACGAGGACGACGACCTCGAGGGCGTCAGCTTCGACATCGGGGTCGAGGCGGCACTCGGGGACGACGTCGAGGCCGTTATCGACCAGGCCGAGGATATCTGTCACGTCCACAGCGCGCTCCGGTCGGAGTTACACGCCGATATCACTGTCGACGACGGGCGGGACCTGTAAGCCTATAGGCGCGAACACCCAAGGTCGAACATGGCCGACAACTGGCAGGACCACCTCGCCGGCGCACGGATGCGCGTCGACCAGCAGTTCGAACAACAGGTCAAAAGCTCCCGGTTCTCCAGCCAGGAGTGGGGGCTGATCATGACAGCCGTGGAGTTCGAGGTCCGGTCGGCGGGCGACCCTGACGGCGCACGTCTCGTCGCGAACACCGCCAAGCTGGAGGCGGTTGTCCCCGAACTCGGGAAGATACAGGAGGAGATGGGGGGTGCACCCCGGCAGCCGAGTGGCTCCTCCGGCGGGCTGTTCGGCCGGCTCCGCCAGTATCTCGACGGGCTGACCGGCGACGGCGGCCCCGAGGGGGGTGACGACGAGCAACTGGCGGCGGCGCGGACACTGACCGAAAACTACGCGGCCGAGCTCCAGGCGTATCTCGAGGAGCAGGGCCGCTGGGCGGACGTCTGTGCGATGGCGGCCGAGGCGGAGGCGTGAGCCCGGGGCCGGCCGACCGGTTGCCTGCCTGTCACTCCTCGACGACGGTGTCCTGGCGGTGTGCCGGATGAGGGGCACGGCTCCGTACCGGGAGCCGGGCCGGCGTCTCGGGGAATGTGGGGTCCTGTGCCAACAGGACCGAGAGGTTGTCCTTGCCGCCGCGGTCGTTTCCTGCCGCGACCAGTCGGTCGGCGGCCGCCGACAGCGAGCCGGCGCCGAGCACCCACTCGCGGATGTCGGCGTCGGTGACGACCCGGTCGCGGACCTGGGCGGCGGCCGCCTCGCTCCGCCCGCTGTCGACGTAGCGGTCGTACAGCGCCCGCGCGTCGCTCTGTGCGTCGGGGAGGCCGTCACTGGTCAACAGCAGGGTATCCTCCGCAAAGAGGTCGACGGCGGCCGTCTCGACGGCGACGTCCGCGGCGTCCCCGCGCCCGCCGACCGCCCGGGTGAGTTCGTTGCTCCGCGGGTGGACGCGGGCCTCGACACCGTCGATTTCGCCGTCGGCGTGTAGCTGCTCGACGACGGCGTGGTCCTCGGTCAGCCGGGCGATGTGGTCGTGTGCCGCGTTACAGACGTAGGCTCGGGAGTCACCGACCCATCCGTAGTAGAACCGGCCGTCGACGACGAGGCCCGCGACGACGGTCGTGTAGGCGGCGGTGTCGACCTCCGACGCGTACGCGAGGACGTCGTGGTGAGCCCGCTGGACCGCCGTCTCGACGGCAGCCCCGAGCCGGTCCTGTCGCGACGGGTCGCTCTCGTGACCGGCGCCCTCGGTGTCGGCCCGTGCGGTCCTGCCCGACCCTTCGGCCGGCCGGTCGGGAGCAGGGACAGCCCGGTCCGGAAGGTCGAGGCCGAACCCCTCAGGGTCCACACGGGCGGCCCGGACCGCGACCGGTGCCAACTCCTCGGCAATCCGGGTCGTGGCGATGTAGGAGGCAACGTCACCCGCGTCGTGGCCGCCGGCGCCGTCGGCCAGGACGACCACCGCGGTGCTCCGGGTCGTCCCCGTCTCCGCGTGCGGCTCAGTCCCGTGGTCCGGGCCCAGATACCCCTCCCGGTGGCCGTCCTCGAACACCGAGACCGCGAGGCTGTCCTCGTTGATACCGCCGGGGCGCTTGCGCTCGCCGACGTCGTATGCGGTGGCGTATCTCATGTGCGGAACTCGAATAGGAGGTCGTAGCTGGGGTGGACCAGGGCGACCATGTCCCCGTCGTGTAGCTCGTAGGACTCGGGTGGGATGAACCCGTGACGGTCGGTGACATCCTCGTCCTTTTGTTGCAGGCGCTCGCGGCCGGCCACACAGAGCACCCGCTGCCAGCCGTCACCGGCCTGGATGTAGGTGCCGTTGAGACTGCGGTCCCGAAGCTGCCAGGCGCCGTCGTCGTGCTCGAACTGCACCTGGACCGTCGAGACGTACCCCTCGTCGTCGCGGACGGCAATCGACGGGGCCGGCCCGGCCGCGTCCCGCCGGCCCAGGGTGTCCCCGGGGTAGACCGAGTACTCCTCGTCACCACCGTGGCGGACCAGCGAGGCACTCGGCGGCGGGGTCGCGTCACGGCCCCGGAGGACCCGCTCCATCGCCGTCGCGTTCCGGTACCGCTCGTCCGGGTCGGTCCGGGTGGCCTTCTCGACTATCTCCGCGAGGTACGGCTCACAGTCGACACCAAAGTCACGCGGGTCGATCCCGTCCTTGTGCGGGACCGCCCCACGGAGCAGGAAGAGGAGGATCTTCCCGATCGAGTAGACGTCGGACCACGGCCCCTGGCGGGCGTCGGTCTCTGTCGCCTCCGCCACCTCCGGGGGTTTGTAGGGGCCGAGGATGGTCGTGCCGCCGCCGCTGCCGGTCGCGGAGGTGGCGGTGTTGAAGTCGATGAGGATCGGCGTGATGAGCCCGTCACGCTGGGTGAGCATCACGTTGTCGGGCTTGAGGTCACGGTAGACGATCTCGTTGCCGTGGAGAAAGGCCATCGCCCGACAGAGCGCGACCCCGACCTGCCGGACCTCCGCTTCGGGGACGTTCGTCCGGTCGATCGCCTCGTCGAGTTCGTAGCCGTCGACGAGCTCCACGACCAAGTAGGGGAGTCTGTCAGTCTCACCCCGGTCGAGCAGCGACATGATGTTGGGGTGACCGCCCGCGGCCATGACAGTCCTGAGCAGGTCGGCCTCCGTCTCGAAGTACCGGTCGACGACCGTTCGACTGTTGTTCGAGTCGTAGTTCGGGTACTTGACAGCGACCGTCTTATCGGTCACGGTGTCGACGGCCTCGTAGACGACCGCGAAGCCGCCGGCGCCGGCCTTCTCGCCCAGCCGGTACCGGCCCGCGAGCAACGCGCCGGTCGCGGGGGCCGCGGTCACGGGTTCCTCACTCTACGCGCTCCTCGTCGACGAGCTTTGTCGCCCTGCTACGCTCGGCCTTGCCGCCCTCCTTTACCACCTGCGTCTCGCGGGCGATATCCTCGACGACCTCCGTCTCGCCGTGGATCTGCGTCATCTGCTCGACCTGTGTCTCCGCGGCCTCGACGTTGCCCTTGCCGAGTTCGGCCCGGACGACGGTCTCCTGATGGTCGAGTTGGACCTCCTCGTTTGCCTCGGCCAGTTCCTCGGTCTCCTCGCTGTAGTCGACGGTGAGCCGGTCGGTCGCCTCGTCGCCGCGGGCCCGCAGCCGCACCTGGACGAGCGGGACGTTCTCGGCGGGGTCGTGTGCCGGCGCCGCAACCTTCATCACGACCCGCTGGCGCTCCCGCTCGGTCAGGTCGGGGAGCTTCACCGTCGCGGTGTTTGCGTCCCACTCGAGGTCGACGTCCTGGGCCTGGGGGAGCGCCCGGTAGACGTCGCTGACCTCCACGCCGTCTGCCGCGTTGAGTTCGAGTTCGGCGTCGGCAGCCACCACGGCCGAGGCGGACTCGACAGCCTCGCCGAAGAAGGACTCGATATCCCCGGCCGCCTCCAGGTGGGTCCACTTCCCGCGGGCGGTCGTCCCCAGGGTTCGGATGGTGTCCTGGTTGTAGTCCTCGCCGATGCCCGCGGCCTCGATCCGCACGCCGGAGTCGTCGATATCGCCGGCGAGGTCCTCGAACTCGGTAACGGTGTGGTCCTTGTCCTTGCCGTCCGAGAGGAGGAGGAGCCGCCGGACGGCGTCCGCGCCGGCGCCGGGGTCGTGTTCGAGTGACAGCAGCGAGTCACAGGCGGTCTCCAGCCCGGCGTACATGTCGGTCCCGCCGCCGGCCGAGAGCGCCTCGACCTGTTCCAAGGCGTCGTCCCGGTCGAGGTCACCCCACTGGACCGGGCCGAGCAGTATCTCCGCGCTGGAGTCGAAGGCCACGATGCTGACGAAGTCTGTCGGTTCGAGGAGGCCGAACACCCAGGAGGCACCGTCCCGAGCCTGGCTGATCTTCGTCCCGTTCATCGACCCGCTGGTGTCGATACAGAGCGCGATGTGGCGCTCGACCCCGTCGGCCTGCGTCCCCGGTTCGACATCGACCTCGGCCGTGATCCGCGCCCCGTTCGGCGGAACAGCCGGCCGATTGATCTCGGTTTCGATGCTAGCCATACACCTTCGTGACTCCTCGGGCGATATGTATCTTACCGCCGATATCGGTCGGTGTAGAACACAGGGTGCCGGGGTTGAGAGACGAGGGTACAGCTACTGCCCAGTGTTTCCCATCGGTGAGATGTGGCCCGTCGGCCCACAGCTGTCTGTCGTGGCGGCTCTGTCGCCGGCCGGTGCGCGAGCCCATCAGGGCGGTGGTCCGATAGGCTAAAGCCGGGCGGTCCATGCACCACAGGTATGGAGTTTCACGAGGCGGCTAACTACCTCTTCGACCTGCGGCGCTTCGCTCCGCGGCCGGGGACGGACGCGACGGCGGGGCTGCTCGCCCACCTCGGGAACCCACACGAGGAGTTGACCTGCGTCCAGGTCGCCGGCTCGAACGGGAAGGGCTCAACCGCCCGGATGCTCGACTCGGTGCTCCGGGAGGCCGGGCTCTCGGTCGGCCTCTACACCTCCCCGCATCTGGACGACGTCCGCGAGCGGGTCCAGGTCGACGGCCGCAAGCTCTCCGAGGCCGCCCTCGTCGAGTTCGTCGAGACCGTCAGCGGCTACGTGACCGACCGGGCGGCCGAGGGCACAGCGCCGACGTTCTTCGAGACCGTCACCGCGCTCGCGCTCTGGGAGTTCGACCGCCAGGAGGTCGATGTCGCGGTACTGGAGGTCGGTATCGGCGGCCGGTACGACGCCACGAGCGTCGTCGACCCGGTCGCGGCCTGTGTCACCAGTGTCGCCCTCGAACACACCGAGACACTGGGCGAGACGGTCGAGGAGATCGCCCGCGACAAGGCCCACGTCGCGCCTGCCGACCGGCCGCTCGTGACCGCGACCGACGGCGACGCCCTCGACGCGGTCCGTGCCGTGGCCGGTGACGTGGTCACCGTCGGGCCGGACGGTGGGGTCCGTGTGACCGACGGTGGCCGTGACGGGCTGGAGTGGCGGGTGCGCGTCGAGCAGGCGGGTGACCCGGCCGGCACCGGGGGCGAGGGCGACGA
Organism: Salinirussus sp.; assembly: GCA_028275005.1. Lineage (GTDB taxonomy): Archaea > Halobacteriota > Halobacteria > Halobacteriales > Haloarculaceae > Salinirussus. The sequence continues at coordinate 1,707 of JAQCNN010000100.1, read as the reverse complement.
GAGCGGCGGCTGGACCGTCGAGACCGCGCTGCCGCTGCTGGGGGCCCACCAGGTGGAGAACGCCGGTGTGGCGGCGACACTGGCCCATCAGGTAGCCGACGTCGGGGCCGAGGACCTGGAACGAGGGCTACGCAACGCCCACTGGCCCGGCCGGTTCGAGGTGATGGGACAGGAGCCACTCGTCGTCCTCGACGGCGCACACAACCCTCGGGGGTGTGCCCGCGTCGCCGAGACGCTAGCCGCCTTCGAGTACGACGACCTCCACCTGGTCGTGGGGGCGCTCACCGACAAGAACCACCGCGGGGTCGCCGGCGCGTTCGACGCCGCCGACAGCGTGGTTGCCTGCGAGCCCGACCGGGACCGCGCCGAGGACAGCCAGGTGCTCGCGGAGGTGTTTCGCGCGGAGACCGACGCCGACGTCCGGAGCCGCTCGGACGTCCCCGGCGCCCTCGACGCCGTACTCGACGCCGCACAACCGGGGGACGCTGTCCTCGTCACGGGCTCGCTGTACACGGTCGCGGAGGCCCGGACCAGGTGGGCGCGGGTCGACGTCCCGAAGCGTCTCGACTCCATCGCCGGGTCACGGACAGCCATAAAGCGGACAAACGTCACCGACGCCGGCGCGTGGCGGATGCGCGGGAAGGGTGTCCACCGCGCCCTGAAGACACGGGTACGCCCCCGGCAGGCCCAGTATCTCAAAGAGGAGTTGCTCTCGCTGGGCGGGGAGTGTGCGGTCTCGGGGCTGAGTGACCAGGACCAGGAGTCACTGGACGTGCTCATGATGGGGACGATGGCCCAGTTCAAGCGCCTGGCCGACAAGCTCGACGGGCAGCCCTACGGGCTCGCGCCCTTCGGCGAGGCGCTCCGGGAGACACTCGGCATCGGCGCCGACCCCGGACGGGACCACCCCTGGGCGGACGGCACCGCGGTGATGGGGATCCTGAACGTCACCCCCGACAGCTTCCACGACGGCGGCGAGTACAACGACACGGTGGACGCCGTCACCCGCGCCGAGGAGATGGTTGCGGCCGGCGCTGACATCGTCGATATCGGCGGGGAGTCGACCCGGCCGGGCGCCGACCCGGTCCCTCCCGAGGAGGAGCGCAGGCGGGTCGTCCCGGTGGTCGAACGCCTCGCCGGGATGGACGTCGACATCTCGATCGACACCCGGAAAGCCGAGGTGGCGCGGGCGGCGCTCGCCGCCGGGGCCGATATCCTCAACGACGTCTCGGGGCTCGAGGACCCCGAGATGCGGCTCGTGGCGGCCGAACACGACGTCCCCGTGGTTGTGATGCACTCGATCAACGCACCCGTGGTCGAGGGGAAGGAGGTCCACTACGACGACGTGGTCGAGGACGTGGTCGACGAGCTCACCGAGCGGGTTCTCCTGGCCGAGAAGGCCGGGCTCGACCGCTCACAGATTATCGTCGACCCCGGAGTGGGCTTCGGGAAGTCCGGCAGGGAGAGCTTCGAGTTGCTCGGCCGACTCGACGAGTTCCAGGGGCTTGGCTGTCCGGTACTGGTCGGTCACTCCCGCAAGTCGATGTTCGCGGAGGTCGGCCGCGAGGCCGGCGAGCGCCTCGAGCCAACCGTCGCGGCGACGGCAGTTGCCGCCGAGCGCGGCGCCGATATCGTCCGCGTCCACGACGTCGCCGCGAACCGTGCGGCGGTCGACGTCGTCGAGGCCGCCGACCGGCAGTAGCTCAG
>JAQCNN010000093.1 GCA_028275005.1 Salinirussus sp. | reverse complement strand
TCGTGTTCGACGAGCACCGAGTGAGCAACGGAGCGGTCGACCCCGTAGTAGGCCCGCGGGTCGAAGGTCACCGCGACGTCCCGTCGCGTGAGGTAGAAGGCAACCGCCTGCCCCTCGATAGGGTGGTCCTCGGCGTACGGCTCGTCGATGGCGTCGAGATACTCCCGGACCTCCCTGCGTCGCCGTGACTCGCCGGACCGGCGACTCCCCCTGTGTCCGGAGTCAGGGTCGCGCTCGCGGCCGGGGAACAGCCGGTTGGCCGCGAGAAAGGCCACAGCCACCAGGACACTGCCGGCCACACCGAGGAGGACCCCGCCGACCAGCCACGACGGCAGTCCCACGAGCACCGTCGCTGACACGCTATGCCGTTGTGTGTCACCGATAAAGAGTCCCCCGCTTTTTCTCGTCGGCGCGAGGCGCCCTCGGGGTCAGGGCACCGGCCCGTTTCACGTCGTGGTCATCACGCTGAAGCCGATGGCGGCCACGAGCGGCCCGACGGCGACGACGAGTGCAACGAGGGCGGCGACCTGCCGGCCCGAGACGAGGGTGACGGTCCCGAGCGTCCACAGCGCCCCGGCGACGAACGCGGACACGAGCACGGCACCGAGTGCGCCGAGCAGTAACTGGAGGCCGGTCGATTCGACGACACCGGTCGGGACACCACCGATCCGGGGTGTCCACGACGTCCCCGGCAGCTTCGACCAGGACATATCCGGTGGTATGCGGACCAGCTATATAAAAGGCCGCGACCGGGGTCGGGGCGGTTTAGCTGTAGGCGGGGATACCCGTGAGGTCCTCGCCGAGAATGAGCGTGTGGATGTCGTGGGTCCCCTCGTAGGTGTAGACGGTCTCGATGTTGGCCATGTGCCGCATCGGCGAGTAGTCGGCGGTGATACCGTTGCCACCGATGATCTCGCGGGCGACCCGGGACTGGTCACGGGCCGTCCGGACGTTGTTGCGCTTTGCCATCGAGACGTGCTGTGGGCGCATGTCCCCACGCTCTTTCAGGTCGGCCAGCCGGTGGACCAGCAGTTGTGCGAGGGTGATCTGGGTGGCCATCTCCGCGAACTTGTCCTGTTGCATCTGGAAGCCGGCGATCGGCGTCTCGAACTGCTCGCGGTCGGTCCCGTAGTCGAGTGCCGCCCGGTAACAGTCCTGGGCTGCGCCGACAGCCCCCCAGGCGATGCCGTATCGGGCCTGGGTGAGACAGGACAGCGGCCCCTTCATCCCCTCGACACCGGGGAGGACGTTCGCCTCGGGAACGTGGACGTTCTGGAGGCTGATCTCGCCGGTGATGGACGCGCGCAGGGAGAGTTTCTCGTCGATCTCGTTGGTGGTGACCCCGTCGCGGTCGGTCTCGACGAGAAAGCCCCGCACCGGGGTCTCCGGGTCCGAGGTGTCCCGGGCCCAGACCACCGCCACGTCGGCGATGGGGGAGTTCGTGATCCACATCTTCGAGCCGTTGAGGACGTACCCGTCACTGTCCGCCTCGGCGGTGGTCTCCATCGCGCTCGCGTCGGAGCCGTGCTCGGGCTCGGTCAGCCCGAAACAGCCCACCTGCTCGCCGGTGGCAAGCTCCGGCAGGAAGCGGTCTTTCTGCTGTTTGCTCCCGTAGCGGTGGATCGGATACATCACCAGCGCCCCCTGGACGGAGGCCATCGAGCGGAGCCCGGAGTCACACGCCTCGAGCTCCCGCATCAGCAGCCCGTAGGCCTTTGCGCTGACGTTGGGGAGGTCGTAGCCGTCCAGGTTGGGCGCGTAAAACCCCATGTCACCCATCTTCGGGATGATGTCCGTCGGGAACGTCCCCTCGATCCAGTGCTCGCCGATGTCTCCGCGGACCTCCTCCTCGACGAACTCCCGGGCGGTGTCCCGGATCAGTTTCTCCTCGTCGGAGAGGTCCGCCTCGATACCGTAGTAGTCAAGCATACTCTCACATCCAACCGCGCTCACAAAGACCTTTGCCACCGTGACAGGTGGACCACCCGCCTGGGCTGTCACCCACAGCGCACACCTTCTCGGGGCGACAGCGGCCAACAGTCACCGCCGGTGGACCTCGACCTCCCGCGGTGTCACGTCGGCCACCCGCCCGGCGACCGGGGTCCGGTGGGCGAGACAGAAGCCGTCGCCCCGTGGCTCCGCCTCGGCGACCAGCTCACCTTTGGCTACCGTGTCACCGAGTTCGACGACCGGCGTCGACGCGGCGACCACGTCGCTGTACTCGTCGTTGGTGATCGTCGGAACGTGGACCCGGTCGGGGGTGACGGGGCTTGGCTCGGTGTCCGGGTCGGCGAGCGACCAGTCGAAGGGGTCGAGCACGTCGACCCGTCCGTTCGCGTAGGTGTTCGCGGCGACCGTCTCCTCGTCCAGCACCAGCAGACAGTTGGTGCGCTTGCGGACGCCGTACCGGTCCGGGGGTCGCTGGACCTTGAAACACCAGCCCGGTCCCCCCTCGGCAAGGACCCTGTCCTCGGCCAACCCCCCCGGGTCGACACCGACCGCATCGAGGAGTGTGGCCGCCGGTGTACCGACTGGCACGTCGAACAGCCGGTGGGGGAGACGGTTCCCGTTCGAGCGGAACCCGTCGATGTGGACGAACTTCCGGAGGACCGGGTCGTCGGCAGCGAGCGCACGGGCGATGTTGTAGAGCGTCTCGGTGTTCTGGACGATCCAGCCGTAGTCGACTGGGAGGTCCTTGCCGATGACCGTCCCGGTGCTGATGCGGAGGAGGACTGTCTCCATCCCGTACTCGTAGGTGTCGTCGGTGTATGCAAAGACCACACCGGATTCCGATTCGGGGTCGACAGGGAGCTGGTCTGGTGTGTAGACGGTGGCGTCTGTCGCGCGTTCGAGCGGCCGGAGCCACGGGTCGCGGTCGGCGTGTTTGGCACCAACGACGACTGTCTCGAGGGCCTCGTCGAGCAACGCATCGAACAACGTCGCCAGCTCGTCGGCGTGCGCCCGGCCGAGCCACTTGTCGACGTAGCAGTTTGGCTCGCTCTCCTGGTGGTTGACCAGCAGGTGGCGCACATCACCGAGTGCCTGCCACTTCACGTACGCCGGAAATCCGCCCCCACCGGCACCCGAAACCCCGGCCTCCTGTAACACCGCCGGAAGGTCTCCGTCGTCGAACCCCTGGAGTCGTTCCTGTATGGTAGACATTGACTACCAGTTGGGCGAATCGGCCAAAAATCATCCGGTCGTCTCGGGGACGTGCGGCTACCGAGCCCGGACCGGCACGGGGTCTCAGTGTCCTCTCGGCGGTAGTCGGGGTGAGCGCGCAGAGTAAGAAGAGAGGTCGGCAGGCGGCTCAGGAAGCGGTCAGCGCTTCCGCGAGCAGTTCGGTCGTGCCGACGACGTCGATGTCGTCCTCGTAGCCACCGGTCTTGCGGCCGTCCTCGTACATCGTCATGCACATCGGGCAGGCGACGACGAACTTCTCGACGGCGTCGCCGGCGTCGGTGTCCTCCAGGGCCTCCCGGAGGCGTTCCTCGCTGGGTTTCTCCTCCTCCTCGTGGTCGAGCCAGAGGCCGCCGCCACCGCCCCCACAGCAGTAGGAGTTGTCCCGGTT
>JAQCNN010000089.1 GCA_028275005.1 Salinirussus sp. | reverse complement strand
CTGTCGATCGCGATCGGGATCTCCGAGCCCGAGGCCGGCAGTGACTCGACAAATATGACCACCACGGCCGAGGAGGCCGACGACGGGAAACTCTACCTCAACGGCGAGAAGACCTGGGTGTCGAATGTCCCCGACTCCGAGGCGGCGGTCATCTGGGCGAAGTTCCCCGAGGGGCTGGGGACCGTGATCATGGAGTTCGACCAGCCGGGCGTCGAGATCCACCAACACCACACCAACATGCACGGCGAGACCCAGACACAGTTCTACATGGAGGACGTCCACATCCCCGAGGAGCGGGTCCTCGTCCGCGGGCCCGAGGCGCTGAAACAACAGCTAAAAGCGCTGAACTGGGAACGGTGTGGGAGTTCGATGCTGGCGAACTCGATCAGCCTGAACGCCTTCGACAAGGCCGTCGAGTACGCACAGCAGCGCGAGCAGTTCGACCAGCCGATCGGTGACTTCCAGGGGATCCGCTGGAAGGTCGCCGACATGGCCAAAGAGATCGAAGGGGCACGCACGCTCACCTACCGGGCGGCACTCAGCGGCGGCGAGGACGACGCCCCCGACCGGCTGGCGGCCTCGCTGGCGAAACTGTCCACGAGCGAGACCGTCGAGGAGGTGGTCAGCGAGGCACTCCAGATCCACGGCGCGAACGGCTACCAACAGGGCCACCCTCTCGAGTACCTCTACCGGCTGGCTCGCGGCCGCCGGATCGCCGCGGGCACCGACGAGATCATGAAAAACAACATCGCAGACGTCGTCTTCGAGGACGGACTCCCCCGCACGCTGTAGCGGTTACAGCGGGCAATAGGTGCCACCGGGTCCGGACCCCCGAAGGCAAAAGGACTATAACAGCTAGCAGGTAACGCCAAGGTAGCGATGGACCCTACACTGCTGCAGATCCCAGGCATCCCAGGAGGCCCGGAGCTGCTAATCATTCTGCTGATAGCCGTGTTGCTGTTCGGGGCAAACAAGATCCCGAAGCTCGCACGGTCGTCCGGCGAGGCGATCGGCGAGTTCCAGAAGGGCCGCGAGGATGTCGAGGAGGAACTCCAACAGATGAAGGAAGGGGAGAGCGAAGCACAGGAGAGTGAAGGCGAGGACACACTCGACCTCGAGGAGGAATCGACGTCCTCGAGCGGTTCCTGAGTTTTAGCCCGGTCTACCACACGGGACCGACACTCGTGAACGAGCCTGTTTTTTCCCTTAACCGTGGTCGTCAGTGACAGCCGTCGGCGAGTACCGTGGCTCAGCCGCGGACGCGGACGACACCCGACTGGAAGACCTCCTGGTTCGGGATAATATACTCCTCGCCGTTTGCCTCGACCCGCGTAATAAACACGTCGACCTCCTGGACGACCCCGCGGCGGTCGTCGATCCGGACCTCGTCGCCGATGGCGTATGGCTCGGTCAGGAGGAGATACACCCCGGCGGCAGCGGCCGCGAGGAGGTGCCGGAAGGCAAGTCCACCCAGAAAGACCAGCCCGAAGGCGAAGGCGCCGAGGAGGATCAGGAGTGCGTTGGTCGAGACCCCAACCTGTGCGAGTGCAACGAGCGCCGCCACGTAGAAGATGCTGTACTTGATCACGTCCCCGAGGAAGGCAACCTCCGGGAGTTTCACCGACCGGAGCCGCTCACTGACGGCGAGCTCCGCCCGGTAGCCGGCGGTCACCCCGACGATAACCGCCAGCGCGGCGATCAGCAGTCGGGGGAGATAGCTGGTGAGACGCGTCCAGAACAGCTGAATATCGAGCAGTTGCACGATATTGAGCGCGAGGACGATCGCCAACACGTAGACGAACACGGCGACGAGCGAGGCGATCAGGCCGATTGTCGAGGAGCCAATTGCTCGGACGCTCCGTTCAAACGGCGTCCCCTCGACGGCATCCACAAAGCCGCTGGCGGTCAGCGCCCGCTGGGTCCACCGCCAGGCGAGATACGCGGCGACCAGCCCGATAACGAGGACCGCGACCGAGAAGGCGAAGGCGGCCTCCTCGGAGAAGAGACGGCGAATAAACCGCGGCACGTCGACCTGCATCAGTACTCCTCCGGGTCGAGTTCGAGGACTAACTCACCGGCTTTGAACGCCCGGACCATTCCGTCGGACTCCGAGAGCACGATCGCGATAGCGTTGGTGTCGCGGGTGATGGCCCCGGCGGCCATGTGGCGGGCGCCGAGCCCCTTCGGGATGTCGACACCCTCCGCGGAGGGCTCCAGGTACCGGTAGGCGGAGACGATCTTTCCGGAGTCGGAGATGACGAAGGCGCCGTCCAGCCGGGAGAACTCCTTCAGCATCACGTTCACGATCGGGTCGCCGACGTGGACGTGGGACTTCTCGAAGGGGTTGTAAGACAGCGGCCGGGACTTGTTCATCACCTTGCCGGCATCGCCGACGACGAACAGCGCCCCGACCTGTTTTCCCTTCTGGCCTTTCCTGCCGAGTTCGATACAGACCTCGAAGACGTCACGGACGACGTCGGGCTGGGGTCGGGAGTCGACGAAGAGGTTGTAGACACCGGTCGGGGAGTACTGGTCGGCCTGAACCCGTACGACCGTATCCATCCCGTCACCGAACATCGAGGTCGCACACGCGACGGTGTCCCCGTCCTCGACCAGCCCGTTCTGGGCGGCCCCCTCCAGGCCGAACCGGAGACGCCCGTCGACGTCGGTGAAGGCGAGCGGCAGTTCAACGAACGTCTCGGCGTCGATGGCGTTTTCCTGCGCGACGACGACCACCGGCACGTCGGCGTCGTCGTCGGCGAAGGCCTCGTAGGTGCCGGCGCTCGGGGAGAAGAGGAGGACCGCGTCGACGTCGGCTACGACCTCGTCGACCAGGCCGTCGATAGCGCTCATTATCATTTCAACTCAGTAGACAGGAAAAAAGGTTGTGGCAACGCACGCGCCTGTCGGCCCCCGTCAGCCACTAGAGTGGCCCACAGCGCCACGCACGATGGGAACTTCACCTGGGTTGATATGTATATGAACGTATATTTCGGGGTCAGCGGCCCCGGATACCGTCGTGTCGACCACAGTGTGCTCTCACCCGCTATCGTCGCTCGCGTCGAGGAGTCGGTCGTAGACCTCGGCAAACGACGTCCTGACCTCCGACATCGGCACGCCCGCCCGGCGGGCAAGCGCGAGTGCGCCGCCCATCCCGACACCCTCCTTTGCCTCGCCGGCGGCAAACGGGGCCATCCCGGCGTGGTCTCTGCCGTCGAAGCCGGGGTCGGTGACCGTCACGTCGACGTCGAGTGTGTCGGCCACCCCCGCCAGGTCGGCCGTGTCGTCAGCCGCGACGTAGCTCGTCGTTGCCAGGTCGAGCCGGCGGTCGACCCCATCGTGGCGGAGCAGAGCGGCGACGGCGAGCATCTGGGTGCCGCCGGCGAGTGTGACCGCGGTGTCGGTCTCCAGCGCGCCGCGAGCGACACCTGCCGCGGTCGCGAGCACCGGGTCACCCATCCGCCGGACTGCCCGTTTTGGGCGGTTCGCTGCACCTCCGGGCTCGAGCCCCGAGGCGTCGAGCCCCTCCGTGACGACTGCCCGTTTCTGCTTGAGGGGGTTCTCCGGGAGCGAGGAGGAGACCGCGGCGGGCTCGCCGAGTGCCCGCAACACACCCATCGCGGTCGTCGTGCCGCCGGGGACCGACTCGGCGACGAGGAGTTCGTCCTCGGGGAGCTTTCGGCCGAACTGCCGGGCTGCCTCGTACGCGCCCGGCGCCGTCGGAACCGGGTCGTCCTCGCGGATGTCCCCACCCGGCCGCGCGCCGACGGTCACCGTTCCGGCGGCGGTTGGCTCGGCGAGTCCACCGTCGACGACCGTGCTGTCGAATCCGAGGGTTTCGCGGACCGCTCGGGTGACGGCCGCGGGGGTCGGGCAGCCGCTCGGACTGACCGGGACGACCGGTGACCGGACCGGCTGTCCGTACTCGACGATCTCGGCATCGGCTGCCGGGGTGTGTCCCCGGAGGTCGGGGTCCGCACCCGCTGCACTCAGGCCCGGGACCGCCGCGGTACGGGTCGAGCCGGCGACCAGGAGAACTCGCATTAGCCTCTGTTCGGGGTGAGCATACCTCAATGCCGCGGTCAGCCCCGCTGGCGTGCCGGGGCTGCGGGCAGGGGCCGGTCGGGCCGGCGCGCCGACGGGCCCGTCGTGTGGGGGACACCGGCGACCCACGCTGTCTCGGTCGCTTTGCGCTACAGGAACCCCAGTCCGACCAGCACAGCCAGGCCGACGACGATCGTCGCGAGGATGCGCTCGGTGTACCAGGCGACGAGCGCCGCGGCCGCCCCGGCGACGAGGCGGGTGTTGCCGACCACGAAGACGGTCCCCT
>JAQCNN010000087.1 GCA_028275005.1 Salinirussus sp. | reverse complement strand
GGGTCCAGAGTGTGTGGGGGTGTGGGGAGAGGTTGACCACATCTGTGCTCCGGCATCACCCGGATGGAGGAGGCATACCCCGTTAGGCGCTCTGGGTGAATATTCTCGCCAGCGCCGACGGGAGGGGTGACTATTCACCCCGGTTGTCGAACACCGTGTCGAAGAGCTTTCGCTCGGCCGCCCTGACGTGACGGTAGAACGTCTGGGGCGAAACGCCGAGTTGGTCGGCGACGTCTTCGCCCGTACTGGACCGGGGGGACTGGAAAAACCCACTGTCGTAGGCGGTCTGGAGCACCTCCTCCTGGCGGGGCGTCAGCTTCGACCGATACGGCTCCTCGGTCCTGGTGTCGGCGTGGCTCTGCTCGCTCTTCGAGACGAGTTCGGGGTCACCGTACCGCGATTCCAGGTCCTCGAACAGCTCCCGGACGTCCACGGTGTCGGGGATCGAGAGCCGGAACGTCGCGGCCTCGGCGTCGGCGGTGGAGTCGAGCACCCGGACGCCGCGGTCGGCGAAGTAGTCGGTGAGTGACGTATCCGAGAACTGTAACTCGACGATATCCTCGTCGCCCGCCTCGACGGCCGACGCCTCGGAGAGTGTGGTGACCTCCTCGGCGATGTCCGTGACCGTTGCCGGGGTGGTCCCCGTCACGCGGACGCGTTTCAGGATATCGCCGCCGGGCTGAGGGGTGACCGTCTCGAGGACAAGCGAGCAGTCGGCCCGCGAGGCGATGTAGTAGAGCGGGATACGGTCGTCGGTGAACCGGACCGTCGCCTCGGTCATCGTGCCCGAGAGGACCGCGTGTTGGTGGTCGACCGCGTTCATCAGGTTCGCGACCTTCTGGCTGAGGTCGGACAGCGCCAACCGCGACAGCTCATCGAAAAACGCCTCCCGCTCCGCGTAGACGGTGAGCGTCCCGTACGAGATATCCTTGTACCGAAGCGGGAGGCTGAACACCGACCGAAAGCCGTGTGAGAGGGCGGTCTTGCGCCAGGCCTCGTCCTGCAGACTGTCGGCGGTGTCCGGGACGTAAACCGGTTCCTCGGTGACCGCAGCCCGGGTTGCGGGCTCGGACCCGTCACCGAGTGTTGCCGAGACGGCGTCGAGATACCCGTCTGCCTGCGACCCGCCGGCCCACTCGCGGGGGACCAGCGCCCGCTCCTCCGAGTCGAACCCGCTGACCCGGACCATCGCAATCCCGTCTGACGCGGACAGATGGTCACAGACGCCGCGCTCGATATCGGTCCGGGTGTCGGCCTGTGCGACCGTCTGCCCAATCTCACGGACGGTCGCGTTGAGCTGACGCAACTCCCCGAGTTGGCGGTTCTGCGCCTCGAGTTCCGTCGTCCGCGCCTGCAGTTTACTCCCGCGTTCGACACGGTCGAGCGCGGTCTCGGCCGTCGCGGTCAGTGTTTCCACCAGCTCCACGTCCCCGTCGGTCACCGTCGAGTCCGTCTCGCCGAAGAGACAGACGGCGTGGTCGGTGAGCGGGACGGCAAGCGCCCCCGTAACCGGGAGTGACGGTGTGGTGTCCGCCGCGCTGACCGTCTTCGGGTCCTCGTCGAGGAACGTCTCCCCGATGATGCTGTCGTCCTCGAGCGCCACCGGGTCGAGGGCCGACCTATCGACGGTATCACTGCTGACCGCGGCAGGGGTCAACACCCCCTCGGAGGGGTCGAACAGGTAGACGACGACGACGGGCACCGAGAGGATATCGGTCGCAGCCTCGACGATACTCTCGGCGACTGCCGTCTTCGACTCGGCTGCGAGGAGGTCCCGTGCGGAGCCGTGAAGCGCCGTCAGCGTCCGTTCGTACTGCTCGCGCTCGGTCACGTCACGGATGACGAGCAGGTGTCGGCCCGGCAGGATATCGGGTGTCGCCGCGAGTTCGGCGATACAGTCGGCGCCAGTTGCGGTGCGCAGCGGGAGGGTTGCCCGTTCGGGGCGTTCCCCACCGGGGTCCTGCCACGGCCACGTCCGCTCCTGTGCGTCCGGGACGAAGTCGGCGAACGGCCGGCCCAGGAGTTCCTCGCGTGAGGTCTCGAGTAGCTCGCAGGCCGCCGGGTTCACGTCGACGTGTTCGCCGGTGTCGTCGGTGACGACCATCGCGTCGAAGGCCTTCTCGAACAGCGAGCGAAACCGCTGCTCGCTCGCTCGCATCTCCTCCTCGGCACGGTAGCGCTCGACGGCGTTCGAGACCCGGTGGGCCAGTTTCTCGTAGTGGTCGGTGTCGGACTGCTTTCTGAAGTAGTCGGTGACACCGGCCGAGACTGCCTCGGCGGCGGTCTCCTCGTCACTGTTGCCCGTGAGCATCAGAAACGGGAGGTCGGGGTGGCTCTCGCGCACCAACTCGAGAAAGCCCAGCCCGTCGACGCCGGGCATGGCGTAGTCCGAAACGACACAGTCGACCGCACTGTCCTCCAGACGAGCCAGTGCCGCCCGGGGGTCGGTCTCGGAAACAACTGTGTCGATACCGTCGTTCAGTTCGAGATACTCGGCAACCATGTCGGCGTAGCCGGGTTCGTCGTCGACGAGGAGCACACGAACCGGGCGGTCTCCCGCGGCCGGGCGCACCGACGACGGCGGACCGTCTCGGTCCGGTCGAAGGACGGGTTGTGCCCCCGGGTCACCGCCCGTCCGGTGGCCGGTCGACCTGGTACCCTGGTCGGGTGGCTCGTAGCGGGTGTTGTGAGTGACGGTCCCGTCGTCGACCAGCAGCGGGTGGTTGTGGATAACGTCCGAGATGACCTCCGGCGGGAACCTGTTGCGGTTGTACTGACAGAGCGCAGTACAGTCCTCGCCGGCCAGGACGGGGTTGAGAAGCGCCTCGTACTCCGCGAGGGAGGCGGGGTCGGTCCTGCTGTCGACTGCCCACGTCATCTCGACGGCGGTCCGGAGTTTCTCGAACCCCTCTCGCTTTGCTCGTTCGCGCGCCTCTGTCCAGAAGTCGACCGCGGCCGCCGGGTCGAACTCACCCGTCCTGAACTGCACCTCATCCGGCGTGTGGACCGCGAGAGCGCCGGAGCCCTCGGCCGCTGTGACGTCGACACCGCTGTCTCTGAGGGCGGTGTACACGGCCTCGGCGGTGTTGTCGTGGACCACGTACAGGCACCGCTCGTTTTGCTGTAGCCCCTGGCGGAGAAAGGAGGCGACAGTCTCGAGTTGTTCGTCGCTGTCCTCGTAGACCGAGGCGAGGTGGGCGGTTCGGCCGTCCACCCCTGGGTCGGCCGTCCGGTCGCGTTCGAAGGGGACGCGGGTGGAGTTACTCATGCCCGATGCCCACAGTCGGTGTGACCGGTGCCGGGAGTCTGTTTGCCGCGGGGACGCGGTTGCCGGTCCCGGGTCGGGCGTGTCTGTTCACAAGGTGGGAGTCGGCCCGTGCTGATAAAGTAGCTGTGGCGCATTTCGAGGTTTGAGAACAAGGGTCTCAGGCCCTCGCCGGGGGACGGAGGCGAGCAGCAGGGGCAGGAGTCATACTGCTGGCTGTGACTGTTTGAAGATATCCGCGACTCCGGGGTCGCGAAATTCGTTACAGACGTACAGCCGGCAGTATCACTGGAGACGGCGGCTACATCTCACAGCCAGGACGGCGGGCTGTCGGTGCTGCAACCGCAGTGTGGGGCCGCCCGTCGTCGCGTCAGGCTACCGGCGGCCTCCGGCCGTCCGACAAGCCGGCCCTGTGCGGCGCCGGGGCGTCACCGGCCGAGGCGGCTCAGAGCGCTTTACCCTGCAGTTCGCTTCGCTTGAACCGCTGCTGGAGCGAGTACTCCTCGATAGCACCGGTCCTCGAGAGGTGGAGTTCGTAGCGGCCGATGATGTCCTGTGTGTCGGGGACAGCGCTGCGCTCGACGACCTCGAACAGCGCACGCCAGCCGCCGTCCTCGGCGCGTTCGACCGACGTGATCCCATCGAAGGGCTGACCCAGGAGGGACTCGGCGACGTCGGACACCCGCTCGCGGACGTCGAGGACATCCAGCTCCTCGTCCTTGTCCTCGTTCTCGCCGTCGTCCTCGGGCGGGTCGGCTGTCGCGTCGTCCGGCTCGTCGGCCCGTTGCTCCGAGTCGAGCGGTTGCTGGTCGGTCATACGCCGTCACCGTCCATATCGTCGATCGCTGTCTCCACACACTCCTTTGCGGCCTCGAGTTCAGCCCGGCCGGAAACCTTCGACGAGAGGACATCGGTCATCACTTCGAGGAAGAACGCGTCGTCCCGTTCGTCCTCGGGGGCGGTCAGGAGCCCCTCGGCGGCGATGATGGCCCCACGGGTGCCGAGATTCCAGTCGAACTCGTCACGGACGGTGCGCAACACGTCGACACACCCTCGGACGAGCGGGTCGGACGCCTCCGGGACGTGGGAGTGGACGATCTCCACCTCCGTCTCGAAGCTGTAGTAGTCCATGTAGACGCCGACGAGACGGTCGAGCAGTGCGTCCTGTGGCTCGTGAACGCCCGCGTACTCGACGTCGTTCGAGGTGAGGACCGCCCGGAACTCCGGGTGGACCTCGACGATCCGGTCGTCCCCGCGCTGGCCGGGGAGTTCGAGGATCCCCTCCTCGAAGACCGACAGGAGCGCGTTGTTCGCGGCGGGTTTCGTCCGCGAGAACTCGTTGTAGACGAGGGTTGCACCCTCCCGGACGGCGACGGTGAGTGGGTTGTCGACCCAGCGGTCCCGGACGATGTCGGTGCTCTTTGTGACGTTGTGGATGTACTTGTCACGCACGGAGACCCGCTCCTGTTCGCTGTAGTCACCGACAAGGTCCTTCGTCTCGAGGTCGGCGTCACCGTTGATCCAGACGACCGGACGGTCCCGCTCGGCCGCGACCCGCATCGCGAGCGCGGTCTTTCCACAGCCGGTCGGTCCGACGAGGTGCACCGGGCGGTCGACGGAAACCCAGCGCTCGACGCGCCGGGAGACCGACTCCGTCTCGGGGCACTCGACAAACGAGTCGAGGAGGTCACTGACGTCACGCAGCCCTGCGGACTGTCCGGGGCTGTTGCCCGTCTGGGCTGGCTGGCGCTGCGTCGAGGAGCTCCCGCCTCCGTTCCGTCGGCGCTTTTCGGTTCGGCTGTCGCGGATCTGCGAGCCACGCACCTTCCGCTCGTGACCGTCTCGTTGCGCCATTACTCCTCACCCGGGAACAGCGCCACGTCGGGCCCGTGTTCCTCCTTGTACTCCTCCATCGACAGCTCGTGGGTCTGGAGGTGTGACTCGGTGATGGCCTGGTAGTACTCCCCGCAGGTCAGACACTTGACCATGTCCTCGGGCGCGCCCTCCTCGTCCTGTGACCCGGATTCCTCGTCGGCCAGCTGGTCGTTGATCGTCGGCAGCTCACTGTCACCGACGGGGATGTCGACGCCGTCGTCAGCCGGGTCGGCCGGCTCGTCGCTGTCGGTCGTGGATTGCGCCGCCGCGGACTCGTCGACGGTGGCCGAGGCGTCTGCCGTGTCAGCGGCGGCCTGCGCTGACCCCTCCTCGTAGCCGTAGAAGTCGACGACAGCCCGGGAGAACTCGTCACTCGCCTGCTCGTAGGCCGCCCGGACCTCCTCGACCGTCTCGAGGAACGCCTCGACGTCCTGCTGTTTTGCCTGCACGTCCTCGTCGAACTCCCTGGCGAACGCCTCGAAGTCCCCCAGCGCCTCCGCGAAGGCGGCGTGTGTCGCGGCGACCTCCTCCCGGAACTCGTCGACCCGCTGTTGTTTCGCGGTGACGCCGTCCTCGAAGTCCTCCGTGTAGGCCTCGAACTCGACGAGCATGGTCTCGAAGGCGTCGCGGGTCGCCTCGATCTCCTCGCGGAAGGCGGTCGCCGCGTCCTGTTTTGTGGCGACGTCGGACTCGAACTCCGCGGCGTACGCGTCGAAGGCAGCCAGTGCCTGTTCGAATGTCGACTCCATCTCCGACATCTCCTCGCGGAACATCACCGCGAGCTGTTGTTTGTCCCTGACGTCGCTCCAGAACTGCTCGGCGTACTGGTCAACGTCCTCTCGCGCGAGCGCGAACTCCGCGCGCATCTCGGCGAATCCGTCCTGTTTCTCTTTTACTGTCATGTTCCTGATTGTATGGTGTACGTTCGAAAACGGGACTGCGCGACGGTAGAGCGCCGGTGCGCTTAGGGCGTCGGCGCGTCCGCCGGTGCCTCGGCCGCGGTTGCAGTCATTTCGGCTTGTTCGATCTTCGCGATCTCCTCGGCGTAGTGGAGGAAGGTGTCGACCGAGGATGCAACGACGCGGGCCTCGACGGTCAGGATCTCGATCCCGACGAGCGAGACCCGTGCGAAGACGTCGACGACGATGCCCTTGTCGAGCACGCGGTCCAATACTTCTGCCAGACTGGATGAGTCGGGTTGTGCCATTGTTGTTCGTGGGCGAGTGCCCATCTCCTCAGAGGCACGGGGGGTATGAATAGGTATGTACGATTTCAGACAGGATTACGGCCCGCGTGATGGCCCGCGTTACGTCTGACGTAACGG
>JAQCNN010000086.1 GCA_028275005.1 Salinirussus sp. | reverse complement strand
ATCTTCGCGACTGTCGCGGTCGAGGCCGGACTCGCACGGCAGATAGGCGACTTCCTCGGAGTAACACCAATGCGTACAATCATCATCGGCGGGGGCCGGGTTGGCCGGGCGCTCGCCACACGGCTGGAGGAGCGAGGCGAGTTCGTCGTTATCGTCGAGGACGACGAGACAGCAAAGGAGCAATCACGCGCTGAAGGGTTCACCGTTATCGAAGGCGACGGCACCGAGCAGTCGACACTCCGGAATGCAGGCATCGACGAGGCCAAGATCTTCGTCGCGGCCACCGAGGACGACAACGTGAATCTCCTCGCCTGCCAGACGGTCAACACGAAATACGACGTCAAGGAGGTGTACTCGCGGGTGAATCAGCCGGAGAACGTCGCTGCCTTCGACTCGATGGACGTCACCGCCGTCGACGACCCGATGGCGACGGCGTTCACCATCGACAACGAGATCGAACGGCCGGAGCTGGCACACTGGATGCACGATATCGGGGACGGCCACGACATCCAGGAGATCGAGGTGACTGCCAACGATATCAGTGGCAGGACGATCGAGGAACTCAACAGCGAGATCCCCGGGGGGTGTCTCATCGCGGAGGTCGGACAGGGCGAGGACGCACACGTCCCGGCCGCCGACGAGACGGTCGACCGCGGTGACCGGGTCACCTTCCTCGGTGACACTAGCTCGGTCCGGGCGGCCGTGAAACGGTTCCACCCCAGGGACTGAGCGGGGTTGCTACCCCCGACGTCCCCGCCCCGGCCTCAACACGGCCGCGGGGCTGCCGTCGGTCGAAACTGATAGGAGTCTGACGGCGCGCCCTCTCTACATGGATGGCTACGTCCTCTGGTTCGCTCGGCTAGAGCGCTTCTATCAGATCCTTCTTACCGCTGCGCTCGTCACCGGCGTCGCAGCCGTCGCCGTCGGGACCAGCACACAGAACTTCCCGGTCGTTGTTGCCGGATTGCTCTGGGTCCTCGGCGGCTCCGGGGTCGTGTGGGTCGCGAACCGTCGCGAGGGGGCCTGAGGCTTCGGGGTCTGCAGACCGGACAGCCCGCGCCGCTGTCGGCGGAGACCCGTAGACGGTGCAATACTTTATTTATCGCGCTTCGTAGGTCGGGCTGATGAATCTCGAGGCACTCCGCGTGCGGAACTACCGGACAATCGACGACTCAGGGTGGGTGTCGGTCGACAACTTCCTCACGCTCATCGGGCGAAACGAGTCGGGGAAGACCGCGTTCATGGAGGCAGTCCAGGGGCTCAACCCCCCCTCGAGCGCCGACGAGTACGTCCCCTACGAGGACTACCCACGCGAGGAGTGGGCTACCTACAGCGACCGACACGAGAGCGACCCCGACCTCGTCGCGAGCGCACGGTTCACCCTCGACAGCGAGGAGAGACAGGCAGTTCGGGACGCCTACGGTGATGTCCTCGCCGGCGACTCGGCAACGGCCAGCCGGGACTACAGGAACGACCTGCAGTGGCGGCTCAGCCTCGAGGACGGTGCTCCTCTCGAGTACCTCCAGGCGGAGTACGACCTGCCGGAGGCCCTCAGCGCACAGCTGACGACCGTCGATGCGCTGTCGGAGTTGCCGGACTACGACGGGGAGGAGGACGGGCCGTACGCGGAGTTGGCCGCTCAGGTAGGCGAGGACCCGGAGGCGGTCCTCGCGAACGATATCGGGGCGGAGCTGCTCGCGGACCGACTCCCCGTGTTTCGGTATATCGGCGAGTACTCGATCATGGACGGCACCATCCACGTCGCGGAGCTCATCGAGCGACGCGAGGCCGGCGAACTGACGCCGAGTGACCGGGTCTTTCTGTCCCTGCTCACCGTCGCCGGTCTCGACCTGGAGGACCTCCAGGGTGTCGAGGACTGGCGCCAGCGGACCACGGAACTCGAGACCGCCTCCGCGGCGGTTAGCGAGGACGTGATGGGGTACTGGGGGCAGAGCGGCGACATCCGTATTCGCATCCAGGCGCGGGGGGAGGCCGACGACCGACTGCTCGACGTCCGCGTCGAGAACCGTGCACACGACGTCACCGTCGGGTTCGAACAGCGGTCACAGGGGTTTCGCCGGTTTTTCTCGACGTTCTGTCAGCTCTCCGAACTCCGGCGCCGGTCCGAGGAGGTGGTGTTGTTGCTCGACGAACCCGGGCTCAACCTGCACGCGCGTGCCAAACAGGACTTTCTGGAGTTTCTCAAGACCGAACTGGCCGCCGAGTTTCCGCTCGTCTACGCCACACACTCGCCGTTCATGATAGACCGGGAACAGCTGGACCGGACGAAGATGGTGCGGGCCGAGCCACCCGGCGGCGAGAACGTCTTTGCCGACGTTGCTCTCGCCGACGCCTACACACAGTTCCCGCTACGAAACGCCTTCGAACTCGACCTGATGGACACGCTGCTGGTCCGTCCACAGACGCTGCTCGTCGAGGGGAAGGCCGACCACGTCTACCTGTATGTGCTCTCGAAGATGCTCCGGGACGTCGGAAAGACCGCCCTGGATGACCGCTGGACGGTCGTCCCCATCACCGACGGGGAGAACATCAACAGCTTCGTGTCGCTGTTCGACGGCGACTCGCTCGACGTTGCCGCGCTGTTGTCGGAGGAGCCCTCGTCGTGCCCGGAGGACGTCCGCCTCAACACCGTCTCCGAGTACGCAGACGGCGGCGAGAGCACGGTCGAGGATATCCTCTCCGAGCCGTTCTATCTGGAACTGGTCAACCGAACGTACGCCACCGAGATCGGAGACGCCGACGACGCCCCCAACCGCGTCTCGCCGGCGGCGGTCGGCGGTAGCGGCCACGTCGTCGGACGGCTCCGGTCGTACTTCGAGACACACGGGATCAACGGCGGCGAGTTCGACCGCAAGGAGCCGGCGCTGTACCTCCAGGCGAACCGCGCGGAGTTGGCCGAGGACCTCGACTCCGAGTCCCGGCGCGGGTTCACCCGGCTGTTTACCGACCTGAACAACATCCTCGTCTCCTTCGAGGGGGTCGAGCGACGGGACCGGTCACTGCTCAGCGTGCTCGGCCTGTAACGGACCGTCTCAGGGGTGGGGTCACCGGCCGACAGCGTTCAGGCGGCCCGGTTGGTCGGCCGTGCTCCCCCCGAGGTGTCCAACAGCGCTGTGTGTGTCCGTCGGAGGAGGGTGTCCCTGTTCCGTTACCGCGGGCGCCCCTCCGCGGGTCGCTCGAGCTTCGATTCGTCGAACTCGACGTCCCAGTCGACGACCGTCTCTGCCACCCCGTCGTAGACGTGTGTCTCGTCGGCCTGGTAGAACCGCGAGCCAAAGGCCCCGTCGGCGACGAACTCGAAACTGCCCGTGTCCAGCGGGAGGACGAGCACGCCACCGTCGGTGTCCATGTACACCAACTCGGCGAACTGTATCTCGTCGTCGTCGACACCGACGACCACGTCGCCCGGGTAGATCTTCGGTTTGTCCATCCCCTGTGGGACGAACGCGTCGGCGTCGGCGACACTCGGCAGTTCGGGGACGTCTGTCACCGGCAGGTCCTCCTGGCTTACCTCTGAGTGGATCAGTATGTTCCGTCGACCATCCTGTATTTGCTCCATACGTTAGACGAGTATTCCCCCGAGATAACTTATATGATAGTGGTACCTGATTCGATCCTGACACGCCGAGGCGTGGGGCTCAACACGCTACGTCGGGTCCGGCGGGCAGATGTCGAGTCGTGTTCGTGTCACGGTAGACTCATCCGAGAGGCTGTCCACCCAGAGACGGAGCGGTGCCGGGTCCGCACCCGCGACCACAACCCGACTGCCAGTGTCGAGCTGTCGGACGGGGACGGGCGTCCCGTCGGCACGGCTCGCAGACGCGTTGAGTATCTGCCCGCTGGCCGTGAGTTCGACCCGGAGGTGGGTGCTGTTCGCCGAGGCGTTGAACGACTCGACCTGACTGCCACCGACGAGGGTCTGCTCGATCTGGTAGGCGGCCTCGTGTTTCACCTCCGGGTCACCGTCGAACCCGGGACACTCGTACGCCCCGAGGAGCTCCGCATCCGGCGGCTCGTCTGTGGTCCCGCCGGTCAACACGACGTAGAGACCCCCGAACCCAAACACCGTCGCCCCGACGCCGACGACGACGAGGCCGAGGAGCAGCGCCCGGTACGCGGCGTTGCCGTCTGCCATCGACAGCCCGTTTGGCCCGGCGGGTTAAAAGCGGTCACAATCCGGGCGCCCGGCAGGGGCGGTCAGGAGTCGTCGAGTTTGCGCGCCGCCTGGTAGGTCGGGTGTGTCGCCAACACGACGGCCAGAACGCCAAACGCCCCGAAGGCGAGGTTCGTCGACCCGTACCCACCGTCGCCGACCAGCGGGCCGACGAGGTTGAGCGCGATCAGGGCGAGTCCGACCAGCAGGCCCCCGGTTCCGGCGATAACGATCCGCTTCAGTTGGTCCGTATCGGTCGTTTTGATCCTGAACATCTGGGTGTTCCGAGGCCGGGGTGCGGTGTTTCGGACAGCGCAGTGGTATCGGCCTAGTGACACTGGTACGGCGCCCGGCAGATAAAAAGGTCGGGGACGAGCGGAGCCGGCGTCGTGTCGAGGTGGCCCCGGCCGTAGCACAGTCTGTGTCGTCGAGGCGTTACACTGCGCTCCGTCGAAAAAACGAAAGTCGGGGTGCGGTCAGTCGTCAGCCGGGATCGCGTCGGAGGTGGCGCCGTACTGGTCGCCACCGCTGACCCTGTCGACGTTGTTGATCACGTAGTTGATCACGAGGAACGAGAAGCCGTACTTGGCAACGACGTCAAAGGCACTGTAGCCCCAGGACGTGATGCCTGCGTCGGCGATGATACCGGCGCCTTCGTTCCCGAGCGCCCACCAGATCGTGTATCCGAACCACAGGACGACGGTCAGTATCTTCAGTGTGTTGAAGATGTCCACAGTCCCCGCTGCCTTTGCGTCTTCGGGCCACTCGACCAGCAGGATGTAGACGACAACCAGGAAGAACGTGCAACTGATCGCATACCAGAACCACCGCATGAGGTGAGCGGAGGTGGTCAGCGCAGCCATCATCCCGGTGATCATGATGCCAACGTCAAAGACGATGGCGGTGAAGATCTTCGTCAGGTTCGACCCGGCGATAAGACCGAGTGCCAACAGGATAAATGGCGTCGAGAACGCCCACGTGAGGTACCGACCCCAGAGGCTGATCGTCCCATCGACGGTCCCGCCGCCGCCTGCTAGCGTCGTCGTCTCGCCGGCCAGTGCGTGGCCCTCCGGCATCTCGAGGATGCCGATCGTGATGCCCGACGCGAGGCCGGTGTAGCTGACGATCGACACCGCCGAGACGGTCATCGCCGACACCACGATCAGTTGCCCCCGAGGGTCCGACACGTTCCGTGCGAGGAACATGAACAGTAGCAGC
Organism: Salinirussus sp.; assembly: GCA_028275005.1. GTDB lineage: Archaea > Halobacteriota > Halobacteria > Halobacteriales > Haloarculaceae > Salinirussus. The sequence continues at coordinate 7,269 of JAQCNN010000086.1, read as the reverse complement.
GTCAGTCCGGCGAGCCCGATGTTTACATAGATCGAGCTGCCGAGCGCTACGTCGTTGAGCACGTGCTCAAACAGGTCACTCTGGCTCACTTGCATGACCACTTCGGACAGTTCTAGTGCTGACATGTAGCCATTCGGGCTACCGTGCCAGTACATCATAAAACTATGCGGTGAACAGATCTGTGGAGTGTCTGCCAGGATTTGGCTGCCGGTTCTGTGCTTGTCGTTTACAAGTTCAGTATAAACGTGACTCTGGATATCCGTAATTCGCCGTCGGAGCACCCGGACAGCGGGCCGTCGCCGCAGTCACGGGCGCGTCGCTGTGTCGCCGTCGACCCGGCGGCAAGCCCGCCAGAGGGTCTGGGGGTCGGCTGTCAGCCGGGGCGCGGTGTCGGCTCGGTCCCGGCGCGGGCCGGCCCGCGCTCAGAGCCTGCGTGACAGCCAGAACAGCACCACCCCACTGCCAACCCCGAAGACAGAGACGTGACGGGCATCGACCACACCGACCCCACCGGGGGCGTACACGGTCACGCCGTAGCCGTAGAGCGTCTCGACCAGGTCGCCCGAGGCGGCGCCGGCCACCGCTATCGCGACCGGGATCAGCACGAACAGCCCCCCTTGGACGACGAACAACATCAGGAGGTCCTCGGTCCGGATCAGCCGCCGTGCCTCCTCCTCGTTCAGCGAGCGTCGGTCGATGGCGTAGAGCTGACGTGCGAGCACCAGCCCTGCGCCGAGCGTGGTGACGACCCCGATGAGGACGAGGTCGACGAGCACCAGGCTGAGACTCTCCGACAACGTCTCGATGCCCTCGGTCGAGCGGATACGGGGGCGGCTGAGCAACAGCACCGGGGCGAGCAGTCCCGACAGCCACAGCACGCCGGCTGCGGTGTTGAGCTTCCCCACAGCCCGCAGGGGGAACGTCCGGCGGACCGTGACCTCCGCCTGGTCGTAGGCGTTCCCCTCGAGAATACGGTCTGTGACGTCGTTGTCGTCAGAGGTCATCTCCGGGTCCGGGTCCACTCACCGAACGTACTAGAGGCACAGAGTCCTTTGGATCTGTAAGTCAGAGTATATTTTCGGGTGTCCAGGGAGGCAAACGCTGGCACGGCCCGCCCTCAGGTATCGACGTACCACGCGCCGTAGCTGACAACGAGGCCGAACAGGGCGAGTCCGGCGCCGAGATACCCGACCGGGTGAAACCCGTAGCTGAGGATGAGGGGCACGGCACCCACGACCAGGAGGAGGCCACCGTAGAGGGCCCGTTGCTCTGCCATACCCGAAAGAGGCCGGGCAGCAAAATAAATTGGGCCGGTTCTGTTTCGCCGGCAGGCCCGGACCAGGGGGTCCGGAGTCCGGAGTCCAGGTGTTCTTAACCGTGGCCGGTCAAGCGGACCTATGGAGACGCTCAATCGACTGGCCACCGAACTCGTCGACGAGGCCATCGGCTTCGCCGAGGAACTCACCATCGAGGTCCACGGCCTCACCGGCGACGCCGCGGTGCTGGATTTCGGCGTCGACCGGCCGGGTGCTGTGGAGGCTGGCCTCCTCCTCGCCGAGATTCAGACTGCCGGGTTGGCGACCGTCCAGACCGGCGTCGGGACCGTCGAAGGGAGTCCGCTGACTCACGTCGAACTCTCGACCGACCACCCGGCACTGGGGCTGCTCTGTGCGGGCAAGGCCGGCTGGGAGCTCAGTGTCGGCGACTTCGAGGGGCTGGGCAGTGGCCCGGCCCGCGCACTCGTGGCCGAGGAGGACATCTTCGGTCGCGTTGGCTACCGCGAGGACGCCGACTTTGCGGTCCTGGCGGTCGAGACCGACCAGCTTCCCGACGAGGCCGTCGCCCGCGCCGTCGCCGAGCGGGCCGGTGTCCCCGAGTCGGCGGTGTTTCTCCCCGCCTACGGCACGGCCTCCGTCACGGGGAGTGTCGTTGCCGCCTCGCGGGCCGCCGAACTCGCGACACTCCGGCTCACGGAGTCCGGGTACGACCCCGCCAGCGTCCTCTCGGCGACCGGACGGGCGCCGGTCGCGCCCGTCGCGGACGGGGAGGAAGCCGCAATGGCCCGGACGACCGACGCCCTCGTCTACGGCGGAACGGTCCACCTCCACCTCGAGGACCCCGTGGCGGAGCCGAAGGCGGTCGCCTCGACGGCTGGCGAGGAGTACGACCAACCCTGCACGGCGGTCTTCGAGGGTATCGACTGGGCGCTGGCCGACCTGCCCGTCGACTTCTTCGGCCCCGCGCAGGTGACACTCGACGTCCTCGGTGGTGAGACGCACGTGGTCGGTGAGACCCGACCCGACCTGCTCGCAGAGAGTTTCTTTTGAGGATGCGGTACAAGGTGGTCCCAGGCCCCGCCGACGAGGAGCTACTCCGCGCGGTCAGTGCGGCAGTGCCGCTGGTCCCCGGCAGTGTCGAGGACTGCTGTACCCGGATCCGCGACCGGACAGCTATCCCCTCCCGGGAGGAGGCCCGCAGGTGGCTGACCTTCTGCCAGGCGCTCGGGCTTGTCAACGAGACCGACCGCGGCTACTACCGGCTGCGCGACCCGCCGGACGACGACGCACTCACAGCGGCCTTCGAGGAGAGCGTCTTCGGGGCTCGTGAGGTGCTCGACGCACTCGACTCGGCCGACCAAGCGCTCGGCGCCGAGGCCGCCTTCGAGGCGGTCCGCGAGACCGTCCCGAGATGGGAGCGGGACCGTGACCCCGACTGGGAGGCCGAGTGGCGCGAGCGGATTCGGCGGCTCGTCGAGTGGGCCGTGGTGTTCGGCCACCTCGAGCGGGTGGACGACGGATACCGGGTCGCCGACTAGCCACGTGACTTATTCTCCGCAGCCGGGTACATACCGCCGATGACTGCGCCTCCGGTCGAAGCGGTGCTGTTCGATATCGACGGCACACTGGTCGAGTACGAGCGAACGGCCGGCGACCTGCTACCGCTTGCCTTCGAGGCGGTCGGGGTCGACCCCTTCTTCAGGGCCGCCGACTACCAGGCCCGCTACGGTGCGTTCGCGGCAGAGAGTGAGGACGTACAGGACCTCCGTGAGCGGTGTTTTGTCGATATCGCCCGCCAGGAGGGTCGAGACCCGGAGGTCGGCCGGGCGGTCGCACGGGCCTACGCAGCCGAGCGCGACCACACTAGGGTCGACCTGCTCCCGGACGCGCAGGCGGCGCTAGACGCACTCGAGTCCCGGTACAGCCTCGCCGCAGTCACGAACGGCGGGCCGGGGATGCAGGGGCCAAAGCTCGCCGCTGTCGGCCTTGACGACCGCTTCGAGAGGGTCGTTCATGCCGGCTACGAGACAGCCCCGAAGCCGGCTGTCGAGCCGTTCGAGACGGCGCTGTCGGCGGTCGGTACGGGCGCCAAACGGGCCGTGTACGTCGGCAACTCCCCGGAGGCCGACGTCGCGGGCGCGAACCGGGCGGGCCTGCGGTCCGTCCTGTACAACAGTGACAGCCCCGACCAGCCCACGCCACAGCCACACTACCGGGTGGAGTCCCTCCGGGACCTCGCCGAGGAGCCCTGGCGTTGAGCGGTGAACGTCACAGCGGGGCGGGTCGGGGGTCGTCGCGCGAGACAGCTCAGCCGCCGGGGTTGACCTCGGTGACGGTGCCGACGCCCTTCGACTGGCCCTCCCGGAAGACGAACCGCTGTCCCTCCTCGATCAGGTACGAGCGGAACTTGAACTGGGCGCGGGCCTGTCCGGTGTCCCCGGGCAGTAGCTGGTCGTTCTCGGGGTACAGCGCCGCGGCCTCGCTGACCGTCTCGATGTGAACGACGGGCTCGTAGCCGGGACCGATTCGGGTCGGATGGTTGAGCACCATCACCTCCGCCTCGAACTCCTGGACCGGCTCGGGGTCGGCCTCCCGCGGCAGGAGGGTCATTCCGCGCTCGATATCCTCCTCGCGGACCCCTTTGAGTGCAATCCCGACGATCCGACCGGCGCTGGCCTGGTCGACGCGGTGGTAGTGCATCTCGATGCTCCGGGCCTCGACCTCCCGGAAGCTGCCGTCCTGCATCGGGCCGAGCAGGAGTTCGTCGCCGGCAGCAACCTCACCGGCCTTGATCGTACCCGAGGCGACCGCCCCGACGCCGGTGACGTTGTAGGTTCGGTCGACGTACATCCGGAACTGCTCGTCGACACCCGAGCCGGCCGTCTTCGGGAGGCGGGCGAACATCTCGTCGAGTACCTCCAGCCCCCGGCCGGTGACGGCGCTGGTCGTAACCACCGGGACGACCGTCTCGCTGACCTCCTCGATCGCCGACTCGACGCCGTGGCGCTCCACGCGCAGTGGTGTCTTCTCGACCTCCCGGAGCAGACGCTCGACCTCCCGCTCGACCTCCGCGAGGCGCTCCTGGTCGACGAGGTCTGCCTTCGTGATAGCGACCATCGTCGGCAGGTCGGTCGCCAGCAGGATCCCCAGATGCTCGCGGGTGGTGTCGGTCGGCCCGTCGTCGGCAGCGATAGTTAGCAGGCCGTAGTCGAGTTTCTGTCCGACCAGCCCGCGGATGGTCGTCCGTAGCCAGGGTTCGTGGCCCACCGTATCGACGAACGAGACGAGCCGGTCGGCCTGCTGGACGACCCCGGCGCGGTCACCCTTCCGGTGTGGGTTGTCCATCCGAACCGGGCCGTCGGCGTCGAAGCCGTAGACCCCGTACGAGAGGTCCGCCGACAGCCCCCGTTCGACCTCGTGGGGCTGGACGTCCAGAAACGAGCGGGTGCCCCCCTCGCCGTCGTCGGCCTGTCCGGTCACCAGCGAGCCCACCAGCGTCGATTTCCCGTGGTCGACGTGGCCCGCTGTCCCGACGACAATGTGTTCGTCGTCCTCGATAGCTGTCCCCTCGCGGATGGTTGCGACACCGACGATCCCGTCCGTGTCCGCCCCGTTGTCGGGAGCCGTTTCACCGGCGCCAGCATCCACCGCATCGCCGATACCCCAGGTCTGGACCTCCTCGATGTGCGCACCGGCTTCCTCCGCGAGCAGGGAGAGGACATCCATCGACTCCGAGAAGTCCTCCCGCGGAATACCCGCGATCCCGCCGTCGTCGGTGACGCCGACGACGTAGGTCGCCTCGCCGTCGCCCGACAGTACGCGATGACGGAGTTGGGCTGCGAGGCTCTCGAATCGCCCCTCCGTCGCGTGTAGGTCCTTCGTGAGCCGCTCTTTGAACTCGACGCTACCACCCTCGCGCTCGCCGCGCTCGACGGCCCGCTTGAGGGTGGCCCGGTCGGGGCTCATGAAACCTGATAGCGGACCGCCACGCAAAAGCTTTCCCCGGGCTCTGTGGCCCTCAGGCGGCGCTCCGTGTGGCGAACTGGTGACACGCTCCCCTCGCGCCGTGGTGTGTCACACGACCGCCGGTCACGACGCGCTCGCAGCTAGGACACAGGGTTGCTGGTCCCGGTCCGGTAGTTCAATCCTCGGAACTGTCGGCGACCCAGTCGACCGCCTCCAGAAAGCCGTCGGCGTACGACGCCGAGGTGACGTGGTCGGCGGCCTCCTGTGCGACCCCGTCCGCGTTCCCGACAGCCACACTCTGACCAGCAGCCAGGAGTGCCGGCGCGTCGTTCTCCGAGTCACCAACCGCAGCAAAGTCAGCGGCGTCCTGGCCCAGCGTCTCCGCGACCGCGACGAGGCCAGTTCCCTTGTTCACATCCGGCGAGGTGACGTGGTAGGCAAAGCCCGTGTCGAGGACGACCAGCCCGTGGTCGGCTGCGGCCTCCTCGAGCGGGGCGAGCGGTTGGTCGCGGCTGACCGCGAGTTCGGTCTCGCGCCAGCGGTTGACCAGGTCTACCTCCCCCCAGCCGAGGTCGTGTCCGCGGTCGCGGTACTCCGCCAGAACCGCCTCGGCAGCCGCCCGGTCGCCCTTCGTCTCGAGACCGCCGGCCCGACCGGTCAGGACGACCCCGCCGTTTTCGGCGATGACGAGCGTCTCGATCCCCAGAAACTCACAGAGTGCAACGGGGTACGGCATCGATTTCCCGGTGGCAACGACCACCGGCGCGGCCCACTCCCGGAGGACCGGCAGCACGCGCGGGTCCAGCCGGCGTCGGTCGTCGGTGAGCGTACCGTCGATGTCGACCGCGAGCGGGGGCACATCCTCTACACGGCGACCGGCGCTGTGACTGTCGTCTCCGTCCGGCATTAGCACCTCGTTTTGGCGCGGTCGGCATCAATCCCGCGACCGAGTTGCTGCGGGCAGGGCCGGGCGTGTCGCCCGGTCTGTGCCCCCCGATGCCGAGGGACCCGCAGTCCCCGGCCTCGACTACTCCGTCAGCCGGTCGTAGGCTGTCTGCACCCGCTTGAACGCCTCGGCGTCGCCGTCGGCGGCGTCGGGGTGGACCTCCTTGATCCGCTCGCGGTAGGCCTCCTTCACAGCCGACTCGTCGGCGCCGGGCGCAACCCCCAGTGTCCGGTACGCCTCGCGGGCTGTCAGCCCACTCTCCTGTCCGGGCGTGTCGGTGCGCTGTCGGCGGCTGCGCTGTCCCTGACCGCCCCCGGCCGACCGCCCCCGACGGGCGCGGGCTTGCTGGCGTGCGCGCCGGCGAGCCTCCTCGGTGACGCTCCGGCCACCCCGCGGCGCAGTCCACCCCTCACGCGGGCCCGCGCCAGCTCTCTCGGACCCCTGGTCGGTCCGTCCCCGGGCCCGTGCCTTGCCACCGCCGGCGCCGCCGGCGGTCCGGGCCTGATTCTCGACGGTCCGGTAGAGCCGCTCCATCAGCCGGCCGCTGGCGTGTGACCAGAGGATGTACGTCATCGCCGCGAACAGCGCCGCGACGGGCAGGAGTATGAGGCTGCCGGCCAGCCCACCGACCGCGAGGATGACGGTCATCAGGGCGAACGCGCCAGCGAGGCCGGTGACGAGCCGCGAACGATGCACAGCACTGCTTTGGGTGGCGAGCCTGTAAGCCTCCCGGCTGCAGCAGCCGAGGGTTCAAGCGCCTCGGTCTGGTAGGACGTGTATGAGTGTCTCAAGTCCCTGTGAGGTCTGTGCGGGCGCCGACGTGGAGGGGGCCTGTCAACAGTGTGGCCGGCTGGTCTGTGAGCGGCACTTCGAGGCGGAGCTGGGGCTCTGTGTCGAGTGTGCCCCGGACGCCGGCGACCGGCCACAAAACATCCCCTCGGGCGAGGACATGCCCGACGGGGTCGACACCTACCGGTTCTGACGGGCGAGCAGCGCCTCGGTGACCGCGGCGTGGCCGCGCCCGAGCGCACTGAGCAGGTGCAGACCGACGAGCCCGAGCACAGCACCGAAGAGCGACGC
>JAQCNN010000085.1 GCA_028275005.1 Salinirussus sp. | reverse complement strand
ACCAGCGAGTCGTCCTCGAGGTAGTGTTCGATGTGGTGGGCGTCGTCCTCGACCTGAACCAGCAGCTCCCGGAGGATCTGGGCCGTCGCGTGGTCGCCCAGATTCTCCGCGAGTTCGATGTGGTCCCGCATCGTCTCGATGATGTCGCCGTAGACGGCCATGTCCGACTCGAGCGAGTCGCGGATCCCGTAGACGTCCTCGTCCTCGGGCTCGACGGTTGCGTGGTCCTGCATGGTCGCGAGGCCCGCGACTGGTGTCCCACCGAGTGCCTGGGCGCGCTCCGCGAGCGCGTCGGCAGCCTCCTCGGCATTCTCGGCAGCCTCACCCAGGAAGATGTGGAGGTCGCGGAACTCGGCGCCCTCGACGTTCCAGTGATGCTTTTTGAGCTGGTGGTACAGTGCGTAGGTGTCCGCAAGCTCCGTGTTCAGGGCGTCGACAATCTGCTCGGCCTTCTCCTCGTCGAGGCGCAGCGCATCGCTCTCGTGAACGGTCCCAAACTCCTGCTGAACGCGCTTTTGAGTGCTCATTACATACGGAATAAGGGGCGCCAGTCATATAAAGTCTCCCGTTGGCAAAAATTAGTTTTGGATTTCAAAACTGACTTTTCTCATTCGAAAAACCGCGGGCGGTCGCTGTGACACCATTGCTGGGGTTGTGCCCCGGGACCTGTCGTCTCAGGGCCGAACCAGTACCAGCATCGCGTGGTCGCCGGGCCTGTTGGCCGCCCCGTTGGTGTCGGCCGAGTCGAGCAGGCGGTCGGCCTGTCGGGCGTGGAGCCGTCGGAGCGCCGCCGCCTCCTGGCCGTCCGCTCCCAGTTCGTCGAGAAACTCCGCCCAGACGCCCTCGGGTAGCGCGAGGACGTAGACAGCCCTCGTCCGACGGAGCAGTGGGTCACCGGGGAGTTGACGGCGCCACTCGTAGACGATATTGTCGACACCGGGGCGGTCACGGACCCCGGCCTGGTGCTCGCGTGCGAGCGCCGCCAGCCGCTCGGGCCCGACCTCGGCGCCGACGGACGCGACGATGTCGTCCTCGAAGGCGGCAAGTTCGTCACGGGTCACACATTCCGGTAGCGGCCCAGCGACATATATTTCGCGGGGGGCGGGTCTCGCGTGCCGGTGACCGACAGCCGGGCGGCGAGGCGACAGCTTTGTGCCCGGGCGCGCAAACTGGTGTGCGTGAACGCGTTTGCCCCTGGTGCGTGGCGCTACGGGCTCCCTGTAGCGGTGGTCGGTCTGGTCGGCGCAGCCCTCTGGCTCCCCCTGGGGGTTGCGCTCATAGCGCTCACGGGCGCGGTGTTCTGGTTCCACCGCGACCCCGAGCGGACCACCCCGGCGGAGGGGGTCGTCGCCCCGGCCGACGGGACCGTCTCGGTGCTCCGCGAGGAGGGTGACCGGCTCCGGCTGGGCATCTTCATGAATCTCCACCACGTCCACGTGAACCGGGCACCCTACGGCGGGACCGTCGAGGCCGTCGAACACTCGCCGGGCGGCCACTGGCCGGCCTTCACAAAGTCCTCGGACCGCAACGAGCGACTCCGGGTCGACTTTGGCGACCACGAGGTCGTCCTGGTCGCCGGCGCGGTGGCCCGCCGGATCCACCCGTACGTCACCGAGGGGGTGGCTGTCGACCGTGGCGAACGGATTGGACACATCTCCTTCAGCAGTCGTGTCGACCTCCTGCTCCCGCCGGAGGTCGACCGCTCGGACCTCGCTGTCTCGAAAGGCGACGCGGTCAGGGCCGGCGAGACGCCCCTCACACACCACTGAGCGGCCGCGAACCCCCGTCTCACCCCGGTCACAGACAAGTTTTTTACGCCGTAGCCACTCCAAACCAGTGGAGTCAAACGACTCCGTAGTGTCACACGTGGGGGCCTCCCCGGCCCCCGCTTCCCCCTTGTGCTCTGACCGCCAGCCCCGGGCACGGCCGGCGTCTCAGTCGTCTGTGGCGTTGCTCGTCGCCGTGCCGGCCGCGGTGTCGGGCCCCTCGCCGGCCGTCCCTCGGGCCTTTACCGCCTCCGGGTCGAACTCGTTTGCCGACTGGTTTGGCTCCATCCCGGCCCGCTCGATGATCTCGATGTCGTCGCCCGGTGACTGGCCCGACGTCGTGAGGTAGTCGCCGGTCAGGATACCGTCGGCGCCGGCCTCGAAGGGGAGGTGCTGTTCGTCGACCGCGAGATTCGCCTCCCGTCCGCCGGTCAGCCGGACCCGGGCCTCGGGGTGAAGCAGCCGGTAGGTCGCGATCGTCCGGAGGATCTCCTCGGTCGTGATGTCGGCGGAGTCACCGAACTCCTCGCCCAGCGGCGTGCCGGCGACGGGGTTTAAGATGTTGACCGGCAGCGAGGAGACACCGATATCCTGGAGTGCCACGGCCGCGTCGACGCGGTCGGTCGGTGACTCCCCCATCCCGAGGATGACACCGGCACAGAGGTCCATCCCTGCGCGCTTTGCCACCTCGAGGGTGTGAACACGGTCCTCGAAGGAGTGGGTCTCGACGATCTCCGGAAAGAACCGGGGGGACGTCTCGATGTTGTGGTTGTAGTGGTTGATCCCCTCGTCGGCGAGGATCCGGGCCTCCTCGTCGGTGAGGATGCCGAGTGACGCGTCGACCTCGATGTCGGTCTCCTCGCGGACGAGACGGATCGCCCGTAGCACCTCCTCCCACTCACCTGGGCGTTTCTGTTTCGAGACACCCTTCTCGGCGACCACGACACCGAACCGCTGTGCGCCATCACGCTCGGCACGCTTCGCGGCCTCCAGAACTCGCTCGGGGTCGAGGAAATCGTAGGTGTCGATACCGGTGTCGAAGTGGACCGACTGCGCACAGAACCCACAGTCCTCCGCGCAGTTGCCCGCCTTCGCGTTCACGATCGAACAGGCGTCGACCGTGTTGTCACCCAGTTCGGCCCGGACGTAGTCGGCCGCAGGCGCCAGGTCCTCGACCGGCTGTGCGACCAGCGCTAGACCGTCCCGGCGGTCGAGTTGCTCACCCGCCAGAACCCGCTCGACGGCGTCGTCGACGGTCCGGTTTCCCGTCTCGTAAACCATAGCTCCTCAGTCGGTTGACGCCCTGATAAAAGTGTGGGGCACACCCGCGTCACTGGGGACGGTAGCGAGGGATGAGCAACGGCCTGTGGCGCTACTCCGGGAGCTTCGCGCACATGAAGTAGGCCGAACTCCCGAGCGGGTCGTCGACGTTACGGTCCCAGGCGAGTTCGAGCCCCGCCTCGCGCAACTGTGCCAGTGTGCGCTCGCGGCCGGGTGTGGAGAAGAACATCCGACCGCCCATCCACCCCGACCGGACCTGCTGGTAGGCCGAGGTGCCGACCGTCATCAGGACACGACCCCCGGGCCGGAGGATGCGGGCGAACTCCCGGTAGACGTCGGCGTGTCGGTCCCGGTCGACGTGAAAGACGGCGTGGTAGGCGGTGACCCCGTCGACGGTGCCATCGGCAAGCGGGATGTCGACCATATCGCCCTGGGCCAGCGCCGCCCCCGGGACGTTCTGCTGTGCCAGCTCAAGCCCACGCCGTGAGAAGTCGAGCCCGACCGCCCGGGTCCCATCCAGACGGGCGAGGGTGCGCTCGCCGTCGCCACAGCCGACGTCGAGAACGGTCGGCTCGGGGGGGAGGTCCTCGAGCAGGTCACCCACGAGCGCGGCGTCCTCGCCGTCGGGGTCACGGTTGCGCGAGTAGGCGTCGGCGACATCGTCCCAGGCCTGGCGAACGCGGTTGCGGTCCATGTGGACAGGTGGGGCTCGAGACACCTGAATCAGGGGGTGAGCGAGAACGGGATCGGCGTGAAACAGAGCAGCCCGAGCACGAGCGTCAGCGCCGCCACGGCCTGCCGGGAGCGGCTGACCGAGGACTCGTCGAGCGGTTTCGCGCTGCCGGCCCGGCTGAAGATGAGTGTCAGAAAGCCCCACAACACCCAGATCGAGGCGCTGCGGCCGCCCTCGAAGGCGACGAGGTAGCCGGCCAGGCCGAACAGGAGAAGCGGGACGGCCTGCTGGACGCGGCTTATCCGGTCACCGACCAGCGCCCGCACGACGTGGGCGCCGTCGAGCTGTCCGACGGGGATGAGGTTCAGGAAGGTGACAAAGGCCCCGACCCAGGCGCCGACGACGACCGGGTTGACCATCTGCCCCGGCCCGTAGCGAAGCGGCTCGCCAAGCAGTGTGGCGATCCCCTGGATCAGCAGTGGGTACCCGAGTTCGATCTGGCCGACAAGCGAGCCCTCGGGGGCCTGGATCGGCGGGAGTGTGACGCCGATAACCGCCACGACCACAGTGGCGGCGATCCCGGCGAGTGGCCCGGCGACACCGATATCGAACAGCGACCGACGGCTCGGGATATTGTCCTTCATCCGGATCACGGCCCCGAGCGTGCCGATGGCGTTGAACGGCAGCGGAATAAAGTACGGTAGCGTCGCCTGCACGTCGTGGTACCGGCTAAACAGGTAGTGACCGAACTCGTGGACCGCGAGCACGCCGATCACCGAGAGCGCAAACGGCCAGGCACCGAGGGCGGCAGTAGGACTCGCGGTGACGTCGATCCCGTACCACCGGCTGCCGGCCAACAGGGTCGCGGTCACCGTCGCGAGAAAGAGGACGACGTTCGTCCACGGGACCCCGTCTATCGAGGTGGAGCGTTCGGTCGCCTCCAGCACGTACTCGCCGGTGTCGTAGTTGAGCTGTACCCGATAGCCGTGTTCGCGAAACAGTGGGCCGAGTTGCTGGACGACACTGTCCTTCTCCGCGAGGGGCTCCCCGTAGTACCGCACCCCATCGTCGGTCTCCTCGACGTCGTAGACGTAGAATGTGTCGGCAAGCGACTCGGGACTCGGGATGTCCGTCGACGCGGGAACCGGAACCCGTTCCATCATGTGTACGGAGGGCGTGGACGCCCTTAGGCCTGTTTCTGTCTGGCAGTCCGGGCGCACGACTGCCGGAGTTGCGCCCGAAATGCCGGGAGCTAAGCCGCCTCGGGGCGTTCGGGGCGTATGTCACTGAGTGCAGCCCGGCTGAAAGCCTACAGCTTCGGGGCGCTTGCGGGTGCCTTCGGGGCGCTGACGCTTCTCGCGGGCCGGCGTGGCCGCTACGGGCGAGCGGCCCTCGCCTGCCTGGTCGCAGCGGTCTGTGGAACGCTGTCGGTCGCAAACGAGGAGGCAGCCACGGAGGGAGACGCCACCGAGGCGTGACCGAGACACCCGGGCACAGCCAGGTTCACTTCGCCCAGTAAAACCGCGGCGCCAACAGCAGATACGCCGTCGCAACGAGCAACAGGGTCCGGGGAAACAGCCGGGACAGGACCGCCGGGAACAGGACCACACCCATCTGGACCACCCCCATCGCCAGGGCGTCGCGGTCGAGGAGCTTCGGGTATGGAAGCGGCGCTAGCATCGAGAGTCCGAGAACCGTGCCGGCAGCAAGTGCGGCTGTCGCCGTCACTCCGGGGCCGAGTGCCGGCCCGACAGCGAGATAGCCAACGGCGAGCATCGAGGCGGCCAGCGTGTTCTGGACCCCCGGCCTGGTGGTCTCCTCGCCGTAGTAGACAGTGTATAACGCGGCCCGCAGGAGAGCGAGCACGGCAAACAGCGTCGGCACGAGCACGCTCCCGGCGTACAGCACCGGCGCGGCCGCCAGCGGTTCCCACGCCCGGTGCGCAATGGCGAGGAGGAGCACCGCCGGTGCGGTCCCAAAGGAGACGATGTCGGCCATCGAGTCCAGTGTCAGCCCGACCTCACTGGAGCCCAGGTGCCGGGCGACGAGCCCGTCGAGCCCGTCCGCGACGGCTGCGAGCAGGATGAGCCGAGCGGCCAGCCCGGGCCCCTCTGTGACCGCCGCTACTATCGCCACCACGCCGAGCCCGGCGTTCAACAGGGTGACGACGTCGGCGACGGCCAGCCGGTCCCGGACCCGGAACGCCATACCCGCCGGTTGACGGGTAGGTATTTCAAGGGCCCGGAATCCGCGCCGGCCGCTTCTGTGCTCGCAGGTGGTTACTCCAGGTCGCCGCCAAGCCGGAACCGGGCAAACGCTGTGACGGTGCCGGCGAGGACAACCAGCAGCTGCCAGCCCGAGCGGACGACCGGAAACACCCGCTCGACGGGGCCGGACTCGACCCCGGGGTCGGTCTCGGGGTTGACACCGGTGGTGTACGTGACGTTCTCGGTCGTGCCGACACGCTCCGGGGCCGGCACACTCCCGTTCCCGGCCGCGGCTCCCGACTCGGTGGGTACCTCGACGAAGGTCTGGACCAGCCCCTCGGTCGTCGAGAGCTCCAGCCTCCCGTCGAGCACGTAGAACTGGTCGACCAGCGGGTACAGCGCGTTGACCCCGTTCGTGACGAAGTCGAGCCCGATACCCGCGACCGCGAACGCGAGGAGCCCGACCCAGGTCACCCGGACACCCCGGTGACCGAACCGGTCGCGAAGGGCCGACCGCCCCCGTAGCCGCGTGTCCACGAGCACGGCAGCGGTGGCGACGAGTGGGACCAGAAAGGTGTGTAGGAGTGCCCGGTGTGCGCCGGCAAAGAGAAAGGCGCCGAAGGCGTCCAGGTCCGGCACGGCCGTCACCGCGAGCACCACCGCCAGCGACCGCAGGTCGTATGCCGCCCCTAACAGCGCCGCGGCCAGCAGGCCCGCGAGGGCGACGTGGACCACCGTCGACGGCATACGCTATCGAGCGACGCGGCTGCGATGAGTCTTGCGGTGAGCGGCCTGTGGTCGTGTTCCCGGCGGCCGGTCAGGCGTGTGCCTCGACCAGGCTCCGCAGCTCCGACTCCTGCTGGACGCCGACCATCCGCTCCGTGGGCTCACCGTCGACGAACAGCGATAGCGTCGGGACCCCCTGGACGCCGTAGTCGGTGGCGACCTGCTGGTGGGCGTCGATGTCTACCTTCGCGACCGTCGCGGCCGTCTCGGCCGCAATCGTCTCGACGGTCGGCGCCAGCATCTTGCAGGGACCACACCAGTCGGCGTAGAAGTCGACGAGAACGACCCGGTGGTCACTGACGAGCTCCTCGAGGTGAGCCGCCCCTTCGACGTGCACCGGGTCCTCGGGGGTGCCGGCCTTCGCGGCCAGCTTCTCCCTCTTTCGCGCGCGGATCTCCTCGATGTCGTCGGTGTTCTCGCTCATGCCGCTGTGTAGGTGGCTGAGCGACTTGAACGGCCCGGGGTTCTGCTGTCGGGGCACACGACCGCCGGCCTGCCCCCGACGGGCCCGCCGGGTGGTCGGCGGCTCCGTCGCCCCCGGGAGGGCGTCTGACACACCATTTAAGAGGCCACCGCGCGAGTGTGTCCTCATGGACCACGACTCCGCGCCACAGGAGATCACGAGACTCGTCGGCCGCGAGGTGTACTCGAACAACGGCGTCTTTCTCGGGGAGGTCGAGGACCTCAGACTCGACCTGGACACCGAGGAGGTGACGGGAATGGCACTACACGAACTCAACCGCGAGCTGTTCGACAGCGAGGCGCTGACCGCCCGGGGTGTCATCGTCCCGTACCGGTGGGTCCAGTCGGTCGGTGACATCGTCATCGTCAACGACCTCGTCGAGCGTATCCAGGACGCAAAGGGCGGCGAGGAGGAGACGGCAACCGCCTGAGGGCCGCCGGCTCAGCTACCGTTGCTGCTGTCCCCGCCCTCGACACCCATCGCCTGGAAGAGTTTCTTCGTAACTGCCTCCTCGGTCAGTTCCAGCAGCGTCTCCCGGTTGTCGTCGCTGACCTCGATCCCCGTGAAGATCCCCAGCGGGATCTCCACGGTTGCGTCTGTCGAGTGACCGGCCGGCTCGCCGATATCGCCGAAGGCGTCCTCAAGGGTCTTGCCGATGTTCATCCGGATGTCCTTCGACCGGGCGGCCAGGTAAATCGTGTCGTCGGTGATAGCGAAGACCGCGGTTGTGGTGATCCCTTCGAGGTTCAGGAGATGCTGGGCGGCCTGGGAGAGGGCGTCCCGGTCACGGATGAACCCCGCGTTCGAGACGAGGTGTGAGCCCTCGACCTGTCGCTTGCGGATCGCCTCCGCGAGGACGTCGAGCGTCTCCGGCGACATCGACGGCGACTCAACCTGTTCGAGGGTGTCGTGGTCCGCAAACGGGTAGAGGTAGGCCGCCGCCGTCAGGTCCGCCGGGGTGGTGTCGCGTTTGAAGTCGAGCGTCTCCGCGCGGATACCGTACAGCAGGGCGGTAGCGACGTTCTCCTCGAGTGTCTGGTCGAGTTCCTGGATATACTTCGTGAGAACTGTCGAGGTGGCGGAGACGTTCGGCCGGATGTCGGCAAAGGCAACGTCGTGGTCGTGTTCGTGTTCGTAGTGGTCAATGACGATGTCGGCGTCGACCTCCGCCTGTGGCTCGCCGGACTTTGCGTGGTCGACGAGCGCAACGGTGTCGTACTTCGCGGCGTCGACATCCCCGTCGGCGACGAGTTCGATCCCCAGCAGGTTCACGAACGCACGGTTCTCCTGGTGGCCGATCTCGCCGTCGTAGATGATCGTCGCCTCGACATCGAGGCTCGCGGCGATTGTCTGGAGTGCGGTGGCGCTGGCGATAGAGTCCGGGTCCGGGCTGCGGTGGATCCGGATGGCGAGTTTCCCGTCGGTTTCGGCGATGACGTCGGTCAGCTGGCGGGCCTTGTACTCGAGTTCGCCCGATTCGAGCGCCCGGAGCGCGGAGTCGGCGATGACAGCCGATGGGTTGATCACGACGTCGGCACCGAGGTCAGTGAGGTCGTCCACCGACACGGGGTCGGAGGCACGGGCGACGATATACTGGTCACCCTCGTGCCCGCGGACACGCTCGACGGCGGCGGCGTTTGCCTCCACGTCCGAGGAGAGGATGAGGATGACATCCCGGTCGGCAACCGCCTCGGCGACAGCCTCGTCACGGATGTCGGCCTGCCTCGCATCCAGGTCCTGGTCGCGAAGCGCCTCCACCCGCCCCTCGTCGGCGTCGATGATGCTGACGTCTTTCCCCTCCGCGACGAGTTCCTCCGCGACCGCGTGTCCCACGCTCCCGCACCCGAGGATCGCATAGGTGGACATCGCGGCCATCGTGATGCCCGTCCCGGCCGTGCTCATGATACAAGCAGTTGGTGCGGGAAGGGTTATAACGGACAGGTTCTCCCGTCCGAGTCCGGCGGTCGGGGGTCGACGCCGAGACGTCCTCGGGACAGAACCCCCAGAGTTCAGCGGAGTGCCCACAGACCCCGGTTTTTAGTAACTGGTAGATACACTGGTAGATAATGTCTGGTAATCAAGACAACGACGACGAGGACGAGGGCAGTGCAGATGTGCAGTCACCGGAAGAAGGGGAAAACGCCCCGCCACAGGGGGAAAACGCTGCCAAGACGCCACCGGGTGGGCCTGGCGGGCAACCACAGGGTGGCGCCGGTGCGCCCGGGGGGGCGCCAGGCGGTCAGCCACAGGGACAGCCTCCGGTCCAGCAGCAACAGAGAGGCTACCAGGGCGGCGCTCGCCAGCCGGTCCAGACCGGGCCGAGCGTCGGCGACATCTTCAGCCGACTTGATACGAAAAACGAGATGAAGGTCGGTATCGCGGTATTCACCCTCATCGGCGTCGGTGCTGGGCTGGTCACCATCCTGTCGGGGGTGACTGCGGGCGGCGGATTCGGGTTCGGCTTCGGCGTGTTGATTGCGGTCGGCTCGCTGGCCGTGACCCCAGCACTCGGCGGACTGTTCGGACTGCGTCAGGCCGACAACCT
>JAQCNN010000055.1 GCA_028275005.1 Salinirussus sp. | reverse complement strand
GAGGTGCACAGCGAGCGCGACGCGGAGCCGGCGCCGTTCGATATCGAGGGGTGAGTGCCCGGCCGACGGGGGCCGGGTCGACTGAGAATCTTTTTGCGCCGTCCTTCCCGAGTGAGGGTATGGTCTCTGAGCTGTTCGACCCCGAGGCGTGGGAGCCCGTTGAGGCGCTCGACCTGCGCGACATCACCTACCACCACGGCACAGAGGTGCCGGCGGCGAGGGTCGCCTTCGACCGGCCGGCGGTGCGCAACGCCTTTCGGCCGGAGACGGTCGACGACCTCTACACCGCACTCGACCACGCCCGCCGACAGCCGACCATCGGCTGTGTCCTCCTGACGGGCAACGGCCCCTCGGAGGCGGACGGCGGCTGGGCCTTCTGCTCGGGTGGCGACCAGTCCATCCGCGGCGAGTCCGGGTACGAGTACGAGGACGAAGACGAGGACAGCGAGGCCGCCCAGGCGGGGGTTGGACGGCTCCACATCCTCGAGGTCCAGCGGCTGATCCGGTTTATGCCAAAGCCGGTCGTCTGTGTCGCACCCGGCTGGGCCGCGGGCGGCGGTCACTCGCTGCACGTCGTCTGTGACCTCACGCTTGCAAGCGAGAACGCGAAGTTCAAGCAGACCGACGCCGACGTGGCCTCCTACGACGCCGGCTTCGGGTCGGCGTATCTCGCCCAGCAGGTCGGCCAGAAGAAGGCCCGGGAGATCTTCTTTCTCGGGCGGACGTACGACGCCGCCGAGGCGGCGGAGATGGGGATGGTCAACGAGGTGGTCCCCCACGAGGACCTGGAGGAGGCGGCGCTCGGGTGGGCCGACGAGATCACCCGCAAGTCACCGATGGCCATCCGGATGCTGAAATACGCCTTCAATATGGCCGACGACGGGATGGTCGGGCAACAGGTCTTTGCCGGCGAGGCGACCCGGCTGGGCTACATGACCGAGGAGGGCAAGGAGGGGCGAAACGCGTTCAACGAGGGCCGGGAGCCGAACTTCCGGCAGTTCCCCTGGCACTTCTGACCCCCGAACCCCGCGGGTACAGTCGGCCCGTCGCCAAGCCGTCACAGGTCGTCTTTGAGCTGGACGTCTCGCGCGTACAGGAGATACCACCCGACAGCGACCAGCGAGACGGCGACCCCGAGCACCTGCGAGAGCAACTCCATGAAGCCGATGAGCGCGAAGCTACCGAGCCCGCCGACGATTGGCACGACAGGATAGCCGGGGCAGGTGAACGAGGGCTCGTACCACAGTGGGTCACGCCGGCGAATCACGACCAGCGCGACACAGATCAGCCCGTACAGGATCAGGTGGAGAAACGAGGCAACCTCCGCGAGTACCTCGGTGCGTCCGAACGCGACTAGTGCGACCGCCGTCCCGCCGACGAAGGACAGCGCAAAGTGGGGCGTGCTGTACCTCTTGTTGACCTGCCCGGCAGCCTCCGGCACGAGGTCGTCGGCGCTCAGGCCGTAGAGTGCGCGGGAGGCACTCAGTATCGACGCGTTCGCCGAGGAGATAGTCGCCAGCAGCCCGCCGATGAGGATCGCGATCACGCCGCCGAACCCGAGATACGCGCCGGCCACCTGTACGATTGCGGTCTCACCCATCATGCGAATCTCGTTTGCGGGAAACGTGTACCCGGCGACCAGCATCGTAAACACGTACAGCACACCGACGAGCAGCACCGACCCGATCATCGCGAGCGGAAGGTTTCGGTCGGGGTCGACGACGTCCTCGGCGACGGTCGCAACCTGGACGAAGCCGAGATAGGAGGTGAACACCAGCGCCGCCGTCGAGAGGACCGGTCCGTACCCGCTGGGGGCGAACTCGCCGCCAAGCCGCGTGTCCCCGCTCACACCGAGGATATCGAGACCGCTGACAGACAGGAAGACGAGGAGAATAGACACCAGCAGGGCAACGACGACGTTCTGGATCGACTCGGTGTTCTCGGTGCCGAGGATGCTCAGCGCCGTCAGCAGGGCCCCCACGACCATCCCGGCTCCGAGTACGAGGCTTGCCGGGCCGAGCGACACCGCCGTCGAGCCGATGACACCGGCCTGAACCAGAATCTCCGCGATATACTCGCCGAGTCCGACGAGATAAAACGCGGAGGCAAACACGAGCCCGAAGACGAGCCCGATCCCGACGATCGCACCCGGGAGCGAACCCAACCCGCGGGAGATGAAGTAGTAGCCGCCGCCGCTTTTCGGCATCGCGGTCGCGAGTTCGGAGGCGGGAAGCGCGACCAGTAGCGAGATCACGGCCCCGAGCGCGAACGAGACCGAGGCGGCCGGCCCGACCCGTCCGACCGCGAGTCCGGGAAAGACGAAGATCCCGGCGCCGATCATGATCCCGGTCCCGATCGTCGTCGCACCGAGGAGACCGATCGTGCGCTCGATCTCCCCCTCGTCGCCGCCGTCACTCTCAGCGTCGTTCACACTCTAATGTACATCATCCGGGTATATTGTAGCTGGGATCTATCCGTTTGTGCTGATACTTCGCGCCTGGGCGGCCGTGTTGGCGACAAGCACGATTCGAGCGACGGTCGCTGCCACGGGCGGGCAGGGCGACCCTCAACTCGGCAACATCACTAAACCACACCAGGGAGTACTGGACACAGAGGCAACCCGATGTCACAACCCATCTCCGACGCGACGATCCTGGTCGACATTGACGCCAGCGACCCCAGCGAGGTTTCGCCGTCGTTGATCAGCCTCCTGGGTCCGCACAAGGTGGTGGTGCTCGGCTACTACCCCGTGCCGGACCAGTCGACGGCCGGACAGCTGCGCGAGGAGTTCGGCGCGGACGCGACAGCGGCCGTCGAGCGAGTCGTCGACCAGTACGCCGCACAGGGGGCCGTGGTGGAGTCGACGGTCGTCTTCACCCGTGACCGCGACAAGGCCATCGACACGACGGCCAACGAGTACGAGGTCGATGCCGTGCTCACCCCCGGAACCATCGGCGGGAGTCTCGACCACGTTCTCGTGCCGCTGCGCGGTGACGCGACCGTCGAGAATATCGTCGACTTTGTCGTGACGCTGCTCCGGGAGAGCGACACGAACATTACGCTGTTCAATATCCCCGGAGACGAGGAGGAGGCCTCGGTCGGGGAGTTCCTGTTACGGGGTGCCCGGGACCGGCTGGTCGACGAGGGGCTGAGTCACGACCGGATCGAGTGGCAACAGGAGTTTGCCGCCTCGCCGACACAGGGGATCGTCGACGCGTCCGGCGAGTACGACCTGCTCATCGTCGGGGAGTCCGAGCCCTCACTCCGCGAGCGAATTGTCGGGACGGTCACGAACCGGGTGGTGGACGAGTCGGCGTGTCCGGCGCTCATCGTCCGGAACTGAGCGCAGGGCAGGACACCGGCCCGGGGACGACACCCGGCACCCGACACCGATAGAGGCCGTCTCGTGGCCGCCGAGGTACCGGCGCTGTCGTGCGGGTGACGACCGCAGTCACTTTTAGTCTCGCGCCCCTATCATCAAGGGATGACAGCGACCGCCGAGACCTCGCAAGCGCGGGCGTGGCTGATGGCCGCGCGCCCGCAGACGCTGCCCGCGGGAGCCTCGCCGGTGGCCCTCGGTATCGGGTTGGCAGTCGCCGACGACCGCTTTGCCGCGGTGCCCGCGCTGGCGGCGCTCGTGGGAGCGTTGCTTATCCAGGTCGGCACCAACTTCGCCAACGACTACTTCGACGCCGTCAACGGCGCCGACACCGAGGAGCGGGAGGGCTTTACCCGTGTGACCGCCGGCGGGCTCATCGAGCCCCGCCGGGTCAAACTCGCCATGGCCGGCACCTACGCGCTGGCCGTCCTCGTTGGCCTCTATCTGGTCGCGGTCGGTGGGGTGCCGATACTCGTGGTCGGGCTCACCA
>JAQCNN010000050.1 GCA_028275005.1 Salinirussus sp. | reverse complement strand
GCCGACAGGGCGAGCACGGCGGGGAGCACAGACAATGAGCCCGGCCATCGAGCCCTTCGAGGTAGACCTCGCGGAGGAGACGGTCGCGGACCTCCGTGAGCGCCTGGAGCGCACCCGGTGGCCCGACCAGCTGCCGGACGCCGGCTGGGAGTACGGGGCCGAGCGGGAGCGGCTCCAAGAGGTCTGTGAGTACTGGCGGACCGGGTACGACTTCGAGGGGTACGAGCGCCGGATGAACCGCTTCGACCAGTACACGACGACAGTCGACGGCCAACAGGTCCACTACTACCACGTCGAGTCGCCGGAGCCGGACTCGCGGCCGCTCCTGCTCAGCCACGGCTGGCCGGGGTCGGTCGTGGAGTTTCACGAGATTATCGAGCCGCTGACCGACCCCACAGCGGACGGCGGCGACCCCGGCGACGCCGTCGACGTGGTCGCGCCCTCGCTGCCGGGGTATGGCTTTTCCGGACCGACGGGTGAGCGTGGCTGGGATATCCGGCGGATCGCCGACACCTTCGCCGAGCTGATGAGCCGGCTGGGCTACGAGGCGTTTCTCGCACAGGGCGGGGACTGGGGGTCGCTCATCACGGCGGATCTCGGCGCCCGCTACCCCGGCCGTGTCGAGGCGATCCACACGAATATGCTGTCGGTCCAGCCCTCGGCGCTGGGTGTCGAGGACCCCCTAAGCCTGCTGGACGAGCAGGGCCGCGAGACGGTCCAGGAGGTCCGGTCGTTCCAGGCCGAGGAGACGGGCTATCAGGAGGTCCAGTCGACAAAGCCACAGACACTGGCCTACGGGCTGACGGACTCGCCGGCGGGGCTCGCGGGGTGGGTCCTCGAGAAGTTCCAGACCTGGGCGGACGGTGGCCTCGACGCCTTCGACCGTGACCGACTTCTCGACAATCTCACCACCTACTGGGTGACCGGGACGGTCAACGCCTCGACACGGCTCTACTACGAGACCGACACCGAGGAGACCCTCCCGGCGAGCGTGGACGTGCCGACCGGCCACGCACAGTACCCCGGTGAGATCTACAAGACACCACGGCCGTGGGCCGACCGGGCCTACAACATCGTCCACTGGGCCGAGATGGACGAGGGCGGTCACTTTGCCGCGATGGAGGTCCCCGAACTGTTCGTCGACGACCTGCGGGAGTGGCTGCGTATCGTCTGAGCGAGCGTCCCGGGCCGGTCAGGACTGCTGTTCTGTCGGGCGGATCAGCAGTTCGTTGACGCTGACGTGTTCGGGCTGGGTGACGGCGTAGTGGACGCCGGCGGCGATATCCTCGGGGTCGAGGATAGTCATCTCCTGGACCATCTCGGCCATCCGCTCGCGGACGTTCTCGTCGGGGATGTGCTCGCCCAGTTCCGTGTCGACCGCCCCGGGTTCGACAACCGTCACCCGGACGCTGCTGTCGGCGGTCTCCTTGCGCAGCCCCTCGGAGAAGGCGTTGACGCCGAACTTCGTCGCCGAGTAGCCCGCGGAGGTCTCGTTGACCCGCCGGCCCGCGACCGAGGAGATGTTGACGACGTGGCCGTGGTCCTGTTCGAGCATCTCCGGGAGCGCGAGCCGCGTGGCGGCCATCAACCCCTCCAGATTCACCTTGAGCATCTGCTGGAGGTCGGCGAGTTCGGCGCGCACGACCGGCGCGAGCAGCATCACCCCGGCGTTGTTGACGAGGATGTCGAGCCCGCCGAGGCCCTCCCGGGTGGTCTCGACCATCTCCCGGACCTGGTCGGTGTCGGCGAGGTCGGCCGTCACCGGCAGGGCCGTCCCGCCGTCGTCCTCGATGTCCTCAACCAGCGTCTCCAGGCGCTCGGTCCGGCGGCCGGAGACGGCAACGGCCGCGCCGGCCGCCGCCAAGTCCGCCGCAATCGCCCGCCCGATCCCGGATGTGGCCCCCGTCACGAGGGCGACTTCGCCGTCGAGGTCATCGGTCGATGTCATCACTCCTCTGAGGGGACAGTGACAGGTCATCCTTCCGGTCCCCGACGGGGTCGGCAGGGCGTTTAAGTCGACCCCCTGTGCAGAGGGGGGTATGACACTCGACGAGGAGGTCATTATCGTGACCGGTGCGAGCCGTGGGCTCGGGCGGTCGATGTGTGAACGCTTTGCCACGGAGGGCGCCCGTGTCGTCCTCACCGCACGCGACGCGGGAGAGCTAGAGGCGGTCGCCACAGACCTCCCGACGGAGTCGCTGGTGGTCCCGGCGGACGCCCGTGACGCCGACGACGTCGCACGCGTCGTTGAGGAGACCGTCGACACGTTCGGCAGGGTCGACACACTCGTCAACAACGCCGGCGTGAGTCTCCTCGGGATGCAGGACGACCGGAAGTTCATCCAGGACGTCACCGAGGCCGAGTACGACACCGTCCTGGAGGTGAATCTGAAGGGTGTCTTCCTCTTTACCCGCGAGGTCGTTCCACACATGTACGACCAGGGCCACGGGAACGTCATCAACATCTCCTCGGGGCTGGGTCGCAACGCCATCGCCGGCGCGGGCTGCTACGTCGCCTCCAAGTGGGGGCTGGAGGGCTTTACCCGCGTGACCGCACTCGAGGGCGACGGTCGGGGTGTCAACGCCAACGCGCTGGACCCTGGCGGGCGGGTCAACACCGACATCTGGGGACATCTGCCGTCGGAGGAACGCAAGCAGATCCTCCAGCCGGACGTGATGGACGACGCGGCGGTCCTGCTCGCGGCCCAGGGCCCCGACGGCGTCTCCGGGGAGTCGATGACCGCCGAGGGCTGGGAACAGCACTTCGCGTAGGCACACCGCCACAACCCGGCCGGCGGCGCTGGCACCCGGCCTGTCTCTCACCGTCCAGACCGCTCTCTGCGTCGCCGCGGTCGTCCGGGAGTCTCCGTCCCGGGCACACAGCGTCCACGTGACAGCCACAGACCGACGGCTGTTTGAGTTACTCCCGGTCGACCAGTTCCGGGTCACCCTCCGGCGACACGACCTGCACCTCGTGACGGGTGTGGCGGGCGTGGGTCCGGGCCCACCGGCGGGCGGGCTCGGCCGAGAGAAAGGCGTCCTCGTCGGGACACTGTTTGCAGTCGACCAGCCACGGCGTAACCCCGTCAGGGAGGTGGCCGGTGTGGCGGCGGTGGTCGAGCGCGAACCGCTCGAGTGCCCGGTTTCCGACCCGGAGCTCGTCGAGCTCGTAGTCCAGCACCCAGGTGTTGTCACACCGGGCGCAGGTGACCGTCGGCGTCGTGTCCGGCCTGCCCCCCTCGGGCGGGGACCCGGGGCCGTCGCGTGGTGGGTCACCGTCGTCGGGGTCGGACCCTGGGGTATCGTCGTCTGTCACGTCCGGAGGATTGTCGCCCCGCCACTTAGGCGGGGTGGCCGACAAAGAGACAGCGGTTTCAGGCGGGACGAGAAAGGGAGGGTATGGTCGAGAACGTCATCTGGCCGGCGTATCTGGATGCCGACCTGAGCCGCTCGGAGGGACGGCGGGTCCCTCAGGACCTGGCGGTCCCGGAGCCGGCGGTCGGCGAAGTCGCCGAGGCGGTCGGACAGGTGGGCTACGACGCGGTCATCGAGCGCGACAAGACATACCCCCGGGAGTACGAGCCCCGAGGGCGGGTGCTCGTGAAGGACGCCGACGACGCCAGCAAGAGTGACCTGCTGGGGGCCGTCGCCGCCTACCTGGGAGCGATCCGGACGTGAGTCTGCGACGGGTGGGCGACGTCGTCCGGGCCGCCCAGGGGCTGGCGGTGGTGCGCACCCCCGGCGAGGAGTTCCCCGGCGCGGGCACGACCCTCGTCGACGAGTCGCTGACAGCGGCCGGCGAGGTGGTGGCGGTGTTCGGCCCCGTCGAGCGGCCGTATCTCGCGGTCACACCGGAGACGGAGCCGGTCGCGGCGCTGGTCGGCGAGACGCTCTACGCGCGGTGAGCCCGGGCCCGTGGGGCTCCCGCGGCGATGACGAAACCCTCAACACCGTTCCCGCCGCCGTGAGGAGTATGAACGGCCGGGCGCGAGTGCTGGCTACCTGTGGCGGGATTGCCGCCATCTTCCTCTGTGTCCAGCTCGGCGCGCTGGCGCTGGTCGACCCGCTGAAGGCCGGCGGCAACCAGTTCGTCGAGGACACCGGCGACCCGACGAACAGCGTCATCTATCTCGCGCTGATTCTCGTCGCGACGGCGGCGATGCTCGCGGTGATCAAACTCGACCTCGCGTGGGTCCTCCGTGGCTTCGTCATCCTCTCGGGGGTCTACATCGCGTGGTACGTCCTCCGAGTGGTCGTGCCGGGGGTCTACGTCCCCGTCGGCGGCGTTTCGGTCAACGCCCTCGCGGTCGTGCTCGCGGTCGGGCTGGGGGCCGCCCTGTACGTCTATCCGGAGTGGTACGTCGTCGACGCGGCCGGTGTCGTGATGGGGGTCGGTGCGGCGGGGCTCTTTGGCATCAACTTCGGGATCCTCCCCGCCCTGGTCCTACTGGTGGTGCTTGCGGTCTACGACGCCATCAGCGTCTACGGGACCGAGCACATGCTCACACTGGCTTCCGGTGTGATGGACCTGCGGGTCCCGGTCGTCCTCGTCGTGCCACTGACACTCTCGTACTCATTTCTCGATGCCGACCTCCCCGACCCCGAGGCCGAGGAACGACCCGACGCGGCGGCCGCCGACGGCGGACAGGACGGGGCGGCCACGGCTGACTCGGTCGACCCGGAGACCACCGTGGACGGTCCCGCCGCGGAGGAGGATGACGGTGAGGCCGACCACGGCCGGGACGCGCTGTTCATCGGGCTCGGCGACGCGGTGATTCCAACGGTGCTCGTGGCGAGTGCGGGCTTTTTCCTGAGCGGGGTGCCAACCCTCGGCGTCCCCGGGGTCGCGCTCACACTGCCGGCGGCGACGGCCATGCTGGGGACCTTCCTGGGGCTGGCCGTCCTGTTGCGGATGGTGCTCGCCGGACGGGCTCACGCCGGCCTCCCACTGCTCAACGGCGGCGCGATTGCCGGCTATCTCGTCGGGGCCCTGGCTAGCGGGCTGTCACTGACACAGGCACTGGGGCTCGAGGGGTTGCTGTAGCCTCGCCGTCTGCCACTCCCCTCAGAAGGCCTCGCTTGCGGGTGTGACCGAGACCGACTCGCCGAGGTCCTGCTCGGCCGCCCGCTCGTAGAGCATGTGTGCGGCGGCGACCGTCTCGACCCCGGTGCCGCCGCTGTCGAACAGCGTCACCTCGGTGCTGCTCGTCCGGCCGGGCCTGGTCCCGGCGACGACCTCGCCGAGTTCGGCGTGGAGGTGGTCCTCGTCGACGGCCCCGGCCCTGACTGCCTGGACGTAATCGCCGGCGTCGCCGGTCTCGGGGTCTGCCCGCCCCCGCAGGTCGGGGACGTACTTCGCCCGGGCGACCGTCGTCCCGTCGACCTCGCGGGCGTCGGCGCTGTACTGGCCCATGGCTGTGACGTGGGCGCCGTCGGCCAGGTCCTCGCCGTCGAAGACCGGCTCGGTGGCCCGGGTGGCCGTGATGACGATACCGGCACCGGAGACGGCGGCCGCGGGGGTGTCGACCGCCGACACTGTCGCCGTTGGCAGCCGGTCGTCGAACTCCGCGGCGAAGGCGTCCCTGCTGGCTGGCGTCGGCGAGTAGACCCGCACCCGGTCGAGGTCCCGGACGGTGGCGGTCGCGGCTAGCTGTGCGCGGGCCTGCGAGCCACTGCCGATAATCGCCAGGTCCGTCGCGTCCACCCGGGCCAGCGCGTCAACCCCGACCGCGCCCGCAGCACCGGTCTTGTAGGGGTTCATACTCGCGCCGTCGAGTATCGCCAGGGGTTCGCCGCTGTCGGCGTCGAACAGCGGCAGCAGGAAGTGGGCGTCCTCGGCGCCGAAGCCGGCGGCGTAGGTGTAGGTCCCCATCGCGCCCGTCTCGGGGAGGATCGCCATGTACGCCGTCAGAAAGCCCGGCGGGTCGGCGCTGGTCAGACTCGTTCGAGGCTTTGCCGGCGCCCCCTCGCCGACCTGACGGTAGCCCGCTCTGACGGCGTCGACGTAGTCGGCGTACGACGCGAGCCCCGCGAGGTCGTCGCTTCGGAGAACACGTATCTCGGGCATGTGGACCGGGATACAGATGCAGTCGGTATAGACCTTCGGAGAGCCCGGCCCGTATCGGTCCGGCCGGGACCCAGTATCAGTCCCGAAAGTCGGCCGGAAAGCTTCTTACGTGGGTGTGTGTAATACTAACACAGATACGCGGGACAGGCCCCGCAACCCTCCAGACATGACCTCCGACATGGGCGATGACACGGACCGGGCGGGTGCCGACGGCGCGACCAGCAGGTACGGCGAACTGGAGGTCGGCGACGAGGAGTTCGTCATCTACGACCGGGAGAACCACCGGGCTTGGCTCCAGTCGTCGGTCGCGGTTGCCGTCGAGGACCGTCAGTGACGGCTCAGGCGGGTGAGTCCAGTACGAAGGCTGCCAGCACCCGCCAACCCAGCAGGAAACCCCCACCGACGACCGCCGAGATGACGACGAAGGCGGGGGCGGTGCTCCCGCTGACCAGGACCCGCAGGCCGTGAGCGACCGGCAGGGCGACCAGCCAGGCTAGCACCGCCAGCCCGACCCCTCGCCGCAACGACGAGCGCGCGTCGGCGGTGTACAGTCCGGCGAGGACGGCAACGGCGACCCACGCGAGGACGAAGGGTACAATCGCCTCCAGGTAGCCAAACGGGTTCGCAAGCGGCCGCATACGGTGGCCGAACTGCTGGCCGATGAAGACGAACCCACCCAGCGCCAGGACGTCCCCGACGAGGAGGCCGGCGGTGGACGGTGAGCGGTCCACCCGCGTCCGGAGGTACGCGCTCGTGCTCATACACACTGGTTAGCCGTGCCCGGATTTGTGTCCCTCGCTTTCGACCGTGCCGACGACAGTGTAGCCGAACCCGCCGTCGACCACGTCCGCCGCGAACCCTCCTGCCTCCAGCAGGTCGAGGAGGGCGGCCGGCGTGTGGAAGGTCGACCCAAAGCCCCCGGCGTGTTCGGCGGCGACGAGCGCCCGGCCAGGAAGCGTCGTCGGGTCGAACTCCCGGAGGATGGCCACGCCACCCGGGCGGAGCACCCTGTACAGCTCCCCGACCACCCCGTGGTGGTCGGGCATGTGATGCAGGGCGTCGACGACGAGGGTGGCGTCGACGGAGTCGTCGGCGACCGGCAGCCGCGTCGCGTCGCCGGCGACTGTGCTGTGTCCCTTCGACCGCGCCCGCCGGAGCATCCCCGGGGCGGCGTCGACGACGACCGTCTCCGGGCGGATAGCCGCCGCGGCCCGGCCGGTGCCGCCGCCGACGTCCAGCGCGCGGTGGACCGGGCGCCGTGCGCGGGCGAGCCCCGCTGCGAGCGGTGCGTACCGGGCGGGCGGCATCGCGAGGTCGTACAGCCGCGCCAGCCCGTCGAAGGTTGAGATGTCGTCCACGCCCGGGGTAGGCGTGGGTGACACAAACCCCTTACTCGCCCGGGTCACAGTAGCGGTATGGAACTGGTCGTCCGGAACTGGCCACCCGAGGGCGAGGCCATGGCCCTCGACCACGAGCGGTTTATCTACGGCGGGAAGTTCAACACCGGGCGGACGGCAAAGGCCGTCGCACGCGACGAGGGGGCGGTCGTCGCCGCCGTCGCGTTCAACGAGGACCGCACTGACGCGGACACGCTTCGCTTCCGGTACGTCTCCGTCCGGGTCGACCGCCGCGCCGAGGGGATCGGGCCACGACTGCTCGCCTTCGCCGCCGAACGCGCCCGCGAACACGGCTACGAGCGCGTCCAGATTGCCGTCAACAACCCCTACGCCTACGAGGCTTGCTACCGCGCCGGCTTTACATTCACCGGCGAGGAAACTGGGATGGCGGAGCTACTCATGACTACCCCCCCGGAGGACCGCTCGCCGACCCGCTACCGGGCGGGGCTCGAACTGCTCGGCAAGCGGGACCTCCCGGCGGACCAAGCCGAGTTCATCGCCCAGGCCGATGACACCCCGCCGGAGCGGCGGTAGAGGGGTGTCTCGAACGGCCGGAGCCCGCCGAGCAACTGCCCCCGGCGCGCACCGGGGGGTCACTCCAGTCGTCCCACCGACAGCGAGAGACGGTTACGACAGTGTCAGGGCAGACGGCGGTTCTCGCCGGTGCACCCCAGTCGCCGCGCTCGGACCGAGGTCAACGTTTCGTGGGGCCGCCAGCGGGGGATTCAAGCCGGCCACAGCCCTACGGATTGTCGATGGGAAACGCGGACCTTCGTGACCTGGCGGCCATCGAGGAGGTGTCGTTCGACAGTCTCTCCGGTGTGGTGGCCGTCGACGCCCACAACTGGCTCTACCGGTATCTCACGACGACGGTCAAGTTCACCAGCAGCCGCGCCTACACGACGGCGGCGGGCGAGGAGGTCGCCAACCTGATCGGTGTGGTCCAGGGGCTCCCGAAGTTCTTCGAGCACGACCTCACACCCGTCTTCGTCTTCGACGGCGCCGTCACTGACCTGAAGAGTGACGAGGTCGAGCGCCGCCGCGCCCAGCGCGAGCGCTACGAGGCGGACCTCGAGGAGGCCCGCGAGACCGGTGACGAGGCGGCTATCGCCCGCCTTGACTCCCGAACCCAGCGGCTCACCGACACGATCGTCGAGACGACGCGGGGCCTGCTTCAGCGCCTGGACGTGCCGGTCGTCGACGCCCCCGCCGAGGGGGAGGCCCAGGCAGCCCACATGGTCCGGCACGGCCCGGCCGATTACGCCGGCAGCGAGGACTACGACGCCCTCCTCTTTGGCGCGCCCCTGACACTGCGCCAGCTGACCAGCTCCGGCGACCCCGAGCTGATGGACTTCGACGCCACACTCGGGGAACTCGCCCTCACCTGGGAGCAACTCGTCGACGTCGCCGTTCTCTGTGGGACGGACTTCAACGAGGGGGTCTCGGGTGTTGGCCCGAAGACGGCGGTCGACCTCCTCGACGAACACGGCGACCTCTGGACGGTCTTCGAGCACGAGGGCTACCACATCGAGGGGGCCGACCGGATCCGCGACCTCTTCCTGAACCCCGCCGCGACCGACACCGACGTCGATACCGACATCAGCCCGGACATCGACGCCGCGCGCCGCTACGTCACGGAGACCTGGGAGGTCGACCCCGGCGAGGTCGACCGCGGCTTCGAGCGTCTCGAGGAGGCACTCGTCCAGACCGGGCTCGACCGCTGGAGCTAGCGGTTAGCCGCCCGCGGGACCGGTCAGCTTCGCCTCGGCCGCCGGGCGCCTCGCTCGGGCCGTCGGGGTCGTATCGGAGGCTTTTACGCGCCGGCGGGCAACCGCACACCCATGAGTGAAGACAGCAACGAGTACCGGACAGAGCGTGACAGCCTCGGCGAGATGGAGGTGCCGGCGGCGGCCTACTGGGGGGCCCAGACCCAGCGTGCACTGGGGAACTTCCCCGTCAGCGACGTCACGTTCGGCCGACGGTTCGTCCGCGCGCTCGGCGTCGTCAAGCGAGGTGCCGCACAGGCAAACCGGGAGCTCGGGCTGCTCGACGAGGGGACCGCCGGACACATCATCGCGGCCGCGGACGAGGTCATCGCCGGCGACCACGACGACCAGTTCCCCGTCGACGTCTTCCAGACCGGGTCGGGCACCTCCTCGAACATGAACGCAAACGAGGTGATCGCCAACCGTGCGACCGAACTCGCCGGCGGCGAGGTCGGCTCCCGGGAGATCCACCCAAACGACCACGTCAACTACGGCCAGTCGAGCAACGACGTGGTCCCGACGGCCATGCACGTCGCCGGCGCCGAAGCCGTCGAGAAGGACCTCCGCCCGGCCTTAGAGACGCTGCGTGACGCACTCGCCGAGAAGGAGAGAGAGTTCGACGACGTAGTCAAGACCGGCCGGACCCACCTCCAGGACGCCACCCCGGTCCGGCTGGGCCAGGAGTTCTCGGGCTACCGCGCACAGGTCGAGAAGGGTCTCGAACGCCTCGACGCTGTGTGCCCGCGGCTGCAGGAGCTCGCGCTCGGTGGGACCGCCGTCGGCACGGGGCTGAACACCCACCCCGACTTTCCCGAACTCGCCGCGGAGTACATCAGCGAGGAGACTGGCGTCGACTTTCGGGAGGCCGACAACCACTTCGAGGCCCAGGCCGCCCACGACGCGATGAGTGAGGCACACGGCGCGCTTCGCACCGTCGCCGGGAGTCTCAACAAGATAGCAAACGACCTCCGGCTGCTGGCCTCCGGCCCGCGAAACGGCTTTGGCGAGGTCGAACAGCCCGAGAATCAGCCCGGCTCGTCGATCATGCCCGGCAAGGTCAACCCCGTGGTCGCCGAGGCGGTCAACCAGGTCCACAAGCAGGTGGTCGGCAACGACGCCGCGGTCTCCGCCGGCGCCGCCGAGGGCCAGGTCGACCTGAACCTCTACAAGCCAGTGATCGCCCACAACTTCCTGCAGTCCACACGGCTCCTCTCCAACGGCAGCGAAGTCTTCGCCGAGCGGTTCGTCGCCAAACTCGAGGCAAACCGCGAGCACTGCGCCGAGCGCGTCGAACAGTCGATGGCCCTCGCCACCGCACTCAACCCCGCTATTGGCTACGACAAGGCCTCGAAGGTGGCAAAACAGGCCATGGCCGACGGCAAGACGATAAAGGAGGTCGTCGTCGAGGAGGGCTACCTCACCGAGGACGAG
Organism: Salinirussus sp.; assembly: GCA_028275005.1. Taxonomy (GTDB): domain Archaea; phylum Halobacteriota; class Halobacteria; order Halobacteriales; family Haloarculaceae; genus Salinirussus. The sequence continues at coordinate 1,746 of JAQCNN010000050.1, read as the reverse complement.
GCGGAGACGGTGCTGGACCCGGCAACGATGACCGAGCGGGTGATCCTCGGCGACGAGTGAGCGCCGTGGGCGGTCGTCGCTCGGCGGGCGCCTCGGCTACCGCACGAAGTAGGGTTCGTCGTCCGGGAGAAAGCGCCCGAGGTCGGCGGTCTGGCGGTAGTCCGCATCCCGGACCCCGGCCAGCGTCCCGGCGAGGGCGTCGGCGTCACCGTCGGTCCACGCCGCGGGCTCCCCGACCGGGACCACGAGCCAGCCCGTCCCGCTGACCTCCGTCGCGTGCAGCCGGCCCATGTCCACCGCCGCGCCGTGCGAGCGGCTGGTGTACGACTCGAGGACGTGACGGGTAGCCCGCTCCCCGACCGGGAGCAGGACGTGGGCCGTGACCGCCCGGAGTTCGGCGTCGAAAAACGGCTCCAGGGCGGCGTAGTCCGCCTCGTCGGGGGTGTGGTCTCCCGGGTCGCAGGTGTGTAGATACGAGAGAAACGTCGGCCCGACCTCGAATACATCGGCCGCGGGGTCGACCTCGCCGACGAGCCCGGCCCGGCGGAGTGTGTCGAAAAAACGGGGTGACCAGGGGCGGCCGGTGAAGGGGACCCCCGACTCCAGCCCGCCGTGGATGCGGGGGTGGGCACCGATAGCGTGGAAGTGTGCCCCGGTGTCCCCGTAGCCGGGGACGGCCCGGTCACACGGAGGGTCCAGTCCGAAGGGGTTCCGGAGCGTGTCGGCGACGTACTCCACAGTCGACCCAGCACCGGGGGGGACAATAGTCTGCCGGCGGGGCCGGGCATCCGGTCCGGCTCGCTCAGACGTGTTCGTCGAGGAACTCGACGACCTGGGTGTAGGCCTCGACCTGGTTCTCCAGCTTGGCGATACCGTGGCCCTCGTCGGCAAAGACCAGCTTCTCGACGGGGACGCCCTGCTCGCGGACCTCCTCGACGACCTGCTCGGCCTCGCCGACCGGGACCCGCGGGTCGTTGGCGCCGTGGAGCACGAAGAGGGGTGCCTCGACCTGTTCGACCCTGTTGATCGGGCTGATCCGCTCGAGGAGGTCCCGGTCCTCGGCCAGTGAGCCGTACTCGGCCTCCCGGAGTTCCCGGCGCCAGGAGCCCGTGTTCTCGAGGAAGGTGACGAAGTTGGCGATACCGACCGCGTCGACGCCGGCGGCCCACCGGTCGGGGTACTCGGTCATCGCCGCCAGCACCATGAACCCGCCGTAGGAGCCCCCCTTTGCGACCACCCGGTCGGCGTCGAGCTCCGGCCGGGTAGCCAGCCAGTCGACAGCCGCACCGATATCCTGGACGGCGTCCATCCGCTTTTCGACGTCGTCGAGGTGGGTGTAGGCCTTCCCGTAGCCCGTCGAGCCCCGGACGTTTGGCTCGAAGACGGCGTACCCCTGCGAGAGGAAGTACTGGGTGAGCCCGGTGAAGGAGGGTCGGCGCTGGCTCTCGGGGCCGCCGTGGATGTCGACGATGACCGGCGTATCGCCGGGTTCGCCGCGGTCGACCCCCGCAGGCACCGAGTAGAAGGCGGGGATCGGCCGGCCGTCGAAGGTCTCGTAGCGGACCAGGTCGGGTTCGACGAAGGTTTCTCTGGGGATCCCCGCGGTGCCTGCGTGGGTCCACTGGCGCGCGGTCGCCGCTCGACCCTCGCGGAGTGGGGTGACGGGGACGACAAAGACGTTCGTGTTGAGCCCGCGGCCCGACGCCGACAGCGCGAGGCGGTCACCCGCAGGGCCGAAGCTCACCC
>JAQCNN010000049.1 GCA_028275005.1 Salinirussus sp. | reverse complement strand
CCTCTACGCCCCGCCGAGTGAGGCGGCCATCGAGCCCTGTGCCGACCTGGTCGGCCGCGCCCGTGAGGCGGGCGCACAGGTCGTCTACACCCGTGACGTCCACCCGCCAGAGCAGTTCGATGGCGCCCACTACTACGACGAGTTCGAGCGCTGGGGCGAGCACGTGCTCGAGGGCTCCTGGGCAGCCGAGATCGTCGACGGTCTGCCCGTTCGCGAGGAGGACCACGTCGTCGAAAAACACACCTACGACGCCTTTCATCGGACCGACCTCGACGGGTGGCTCTCCGCCCGCGGTATCAGGGATCTTGTCTTCTGTGGCACCCTCGCCAACGTCTGCGTGCTCCACACCGCCGGGTCGGCGGGGCTGCGTGACTACCGGCCCGTGCTGACCGAGGACGCCATTGGCTACATCGAGGAGGGACACCGCGAGTACGCGCTGGAGCACGCCGACTGGCTGTTTGGCGAGGTGACCGACCGTAACTCCCTCTCGTTTGGCTGAGGACGCGACCCCCCACACCTCGCAAATATCGCCGCGAGAGCCACGAGCGCTCTCGTTTTCCCCAAACATTAATGTGTACACAGGACTACGTGTAGGTGTACCATGTGTCACGGATATCACCCGGAGTGGGACAGCGCACGGAACACCGACTACAGCGACGAGGAGGAGGAGGACAGCCCCTCGTTCCTCGCCGAGGATTCCTCGACCGACACCGAACTGCTGACCGACGGCGGCGACGAGGACGACGAGGAGTAACGCCTCCGGTCCGGCCCGGTCACGTCACCAGACCCCGGCCGCCCAGTCCCGGCCGGGACACTTTCCTGCCACGACGCTCGCCGCCTAGCCGCTGGCCTCAATCGCCCGCCCGAGTGCCACGGCCGTCGCCTCGTCGTACCAGTCGGCCACGACCTGGCAGCCGACCGGCGCCCCGTCGGCCGCCACGGGCACCGAGAGCGCTGGGTGGCCGGTGAGATTGAACGGCGAGGTGTGGGCAATAGTTCGCAGTAGGTCGGTGTCCTCGCTCACCTCGCCGAAGTCGGGGGCGGTCATCGGCGTCGTCGACAGCAGGAGCGCGTCGTAGTCCTCAAGACGGCCCTCGACGGTGGCGTGGAACTCGTGGCGGGCGTTCTGGGCGGCGACGTAGCCGCCCTCGGTGGCCGCCGCCAGCGCCCGGCCGACCACCAGCCGGCCCCGGACGTTCTCGCCCAGCTCGTCGGCGTCCAGCCCGGCGACCGCGGCGCGCCAGGTGTCACTGTACCCCGTGCCGACACCGTAGTCCTGGCCGGCCTGTGCGAGAAGTGTCGTGAACTCCGTCGCCGTCACCGCCGAGTTGACCAGCGGTTGGGTGTCAAAGCCCGGCAGCGACACCGTCTCGACGGTCACACCGGCGTCGGCGAGGCGGTCAGCGACACCCGCGACCGCTGTCGCGACGGTGTCGTCGGCGCCGTCCTGTGCCTCGGTGACGAGGCCGACCCGGGAGCCCGCGGGGTCGGCGTCGAGCCCCTCGGTCGGGTCGGGAACGGGTGTCCCGTGAGTCGAGGGGTCCCGGTGGTCGGGCCCGTTGAGCGCCCCCAGGACGCGCGCCGCGGTCTCGACATCGGGGGCGAGCGGGCCGATGTGGTCGAGTGAACTCGCCAGGTCCGCAAAGCCAAACCGCGGGACCGTCCGAAAGGTCGGTTTGAGGCCGACCACGCCACAGAAGGAGGCGGGGATACGGACCGAGCCGCCGGTGTCGGTCCCGAGCGCGGCGTCGACGAGGCCGGCGGCGACGGCCGCGCCGCTGCCGCTCGAGGAGCCACCCGGCACGCCGTCGGCGTTGGGGTTCTCGACGGGCCCGTGGGCGCAGGTCTCACCCGTCGTGTAGTAGGCGAACTCGTCCATGTTGGTCGTCCCGACCAGGGCCGCCCCCGCCCCGACCAGGCGCTCGACGACCGCCGCGTGGTAGCCGGGCTCGAAGTCCACGGCCGCCGAGCCACAGGTCATCGGGACACCCGCGACCGCGATGTTGTCCTTGACGGCGACCTCCATCCCCGAGAGCGACCCCGTGTCGGCACCGGGCAGGTCACACCGGTAGCGAAAGGCATTGTACTCGTCGCCGCCGGGCGCGACGTCGGCCGCCGCCGCCGACTCGAAGGCGGTCGGGTCGAGGTCACCAAGGAGGTCCTCGGTCACCTCCGCCTCCAGTGCGTACCCCGCCCGTTCCTCCGCCGAGAGGGTGATCCCGTAGGTCGCTGCCGCGGCCTCGACCGCCGCCGCGAGGTCGTCGTCTGTCATCGGTACGCACGGGGAGCGGGCCCGGATTAAGCGTTGTGTGGGTCCGCCGTCCTGGGTGCCCCTTCTTTCCGGCCACTGCTACCGATACGGGTGACCGTGCGGGTGGGGCCGTCGAGCCCGTCGGGGCGTGGATCCGGGGGTCGGTCCGGGACGCCGTCTGCCTCCCCGGCCCGCCCTACTCGTACGTGCGGCCGTAGTCGGGCTCGCGACCCTCGTTGAAGGCGGCGACGGCCTCGTCGTGTTCCGTGTCGGTGACACACTCCCACTGGTACTCACAGGCCAGCGCGCAGTAGTCCTCGAAGGTCCGCTCCGGGTCGACCAGGTCGTTGGTGCGGCGGACGGCGACCGCCGGCTTGTCGCGGATCTCGGTCGCGAGTTCGCGGGCGCCGGCGAGGGTGTCCTCGCGCTGTTCGACCGCGAGCCCGATGTCGACGGCGTCCTCGGGGGTGATGTCACGGCCCGTCAGCAGGTACTCCCGGGCCTTCGACTCGCCGACCAGTCGTGGCAGGAGCCACGCCCCGCCGTCCCCGGGGATCAGTCCGATGTTGACAAAGCCCTCCCGAAGCAGGCTGTCGGGGGCCATCACCCGCAGGTCACAGGCCAGCGCGAAGTCACAGCCGGCGCCGACGCCGGGGCCGTTGACGGCCGCGACCGACGGGGTCGAGGCCCCGCGGAGGTTGGCGACCACGCGCTGGACCATCCAGAGGTAGGCGCCGTACTCCTCCTCGGTGGCGTCGTCCCAGTCGCGCATGTCCATCGTGTCCGCGCCGGCACAGAAGCCGTCGCCCGCGCCAGTGAGTACCAGCGCGTAGACCGCGTCGTCGGCCTCGGCCGCACGGACCGCTTCGTTTATTTCGAGGACCATCGCCCGGTTGAAGGCGTTGTAGACCTCCGGTCGGTCGAGTGTGATCGTCGCGACCCCCGCCTCGACGGCGTAGTCGAGATGCTCGTATGGCATGTCCGTTACCTCGGTCCGCCGGTATTTGTAAGCCGGTGCTATCAGCACGGGCCACGAGCTGAGGAATTTACCACAACGGGAGGACCCCGGAAGGTTCGACGGTTGCGCTCCTCACTGACTGGGAGGAATCGCGTACTGGATACAGAGGCTATGGTCAGCCGAGCGTTCCAGCGAGTGTGCGAGGGTGTCGATAGCAGTTCTATCGGATTCTATTGATATTCAACGTGACTTGCTGAATACACAGCGCGTATGCAGTACCGACTCGCAGCAGTACCAGGCGAAGCTTTGTTAGGATTTTTATACAACTGGACGTATGCCGCAGATTTACTTATCAGCAGTGTAGAACGCCGTGAAAGAGATTTGATCACTGATAAGCCGGTGTTCGCCTTCTCAAACTAAGGGTGAAGATGTTATACTCCAGTAGAAGATTGAACTTACCGGTTCTTAAATAACGAGACTGACCTGATAGCTGAGACATTCAACAGGTCCTCTATCCAAGTTACGTCTTACAGGGTCACAGGGTTGGGCTTGTGTTGGATACGCTTCTTGCACCCTGCGTTTTGTACCAGCGATTTCTGACACGCTCTGCAACTCTTTTAGTACCAAGTCTTTGATCTGGCTGGTGGCCACTATGAGTAAGGATCGCTGCCAGCCAAAAATCCAATCAGTACTAAAGGTCCCACAATCATCGCAGAGATTCCGTATGCTCCTCCTGGCCTCCCCTCAGATTTAGCGAAAGAGCCAACCGATGCTGCTCCTGTAACCCAGAATATAATAAATAGAATTGTGCTGTCAGTAATGAAAAGAAGAGAAACAGCGAGGGTCCAAGATAACAAGGCAAATCCAAGGTGAGATGCGTTGGATTCCGAGGACATCTACGGGCGCCTCTTTACAATGTTGTTATTTTTGATTCGTCTCTTTTTGAGATGTTTACTCCCGCCAATTTGATTCGTAGTCGAGTGTGGGCTTGCGACTTCTCCTGAAGCGTCCTCTACTACTGAATTGACTGTTTCCCGCAGATCCTTACTAGCAGCATAGACTTCATCGGTGAGGCTAACCGCACTGAGGCTGGCGAGTACCCACCTGCGTAAAACCATACTACAGATGAAGTTCAGCTAATTAATATCACTGACGCTAACGGGCAAGGCTGATACTGCTGGCTGTAACTGTCTAAAGATATCCGCGACCC
>JAQCNN010000027.1 GCA_028275005.1 Salinirussus sp. | reverse complement strand
AGGTGATCGTGGCCATAGTCGGTCAGACCATCTCAGTGTACCGTACAGTCATAACACGCACGTATAAAGAGGTGTCCCTGGCCTGCCACCGTGGCCAGGGCCAGCGAGGACCAAGTGACCGGTGTGTGGGTGTCGCGGTCCGGCGGGGGCCGGCTGCAGGTGCGAGCCGGTCGCCCATCCCGGTGCCGCTCATCTCCCACGCCGACCTGGCTGCCCCCTGAAGATCGACAGCGCCGGCCGCGCCGATACCCTTGCCTCTGCGGGCAGGCCAGAGGACGTCCTCGGTGATCCGGCCCATCCGGTCGAGGGCGCTCTCCGCCGGGTCGATACGTTCGCTGGGACACGCCTCGACGAGCAGACCCAACCGCGCCTGGGCCACGTTCAGGGGATTCCGGAGGTCGTGGCTGATACTGCCGGCTGTACGTCTGTAACGAAGTTCGCGACCCCGGGGTCGCGGATATCTTCAGACAGTTACAGCCAGCAGTATGGGGACACTCGCAAACTCCTCGAGGTGCTCGTCGCGCTCCGGACCGAGAGCGCCTGGTCCTCGCATCCGAGGACGGTGGCCGCCAGGTCGGTCCGGCCCGACTCATCGTCGACGTGGAGGACACGGACGGCTCTATTCCTCTCACTTATACAACAATCTTCCGCCCGGCCTACAAGTAGTTGCCCACTCTCCGACCGGTCACTCGTCGCCCACCTTTTTGCTCGCCCCGTCTGAACAGCCGGTATGGTCGAGCGACTCGACGCGTACCACTTCCACGAGCAGGAGTGGGACAGCTACGACGACCTCCGGGCGGCCTTCGAGTGGGAGGTCCCCGAGCAGTTCAACATGGCCGACTACGTGTGCGAGCGGTGGGCCGAGGAGACACCGGACGCGGTTGCACTCTACGCCGAGGCGGCCGGTGGCCCCGACCGGACACTGACCTACGGCGACCTCGGCGAGTACACCGACCGGCTGGCGAACTACCTGGCCACGCAGGGGGTGAGCCGGGGCGACCGGGTCGGCGTCAACGTCGGCCAGAAACCCGAGACGGTGCTGGCACACGTCGCCTGCTGGAAGCTGGGGGCGGTGTCGATCCCCCTGAGCACGCTCTTCGGGGTCGATGGACTCTCCTACCGACTCGACGACGCCGAGGCTGTCGTCTGTGTCGTCGACGCCGCAAGTGTGGACACACTCCGGGAGGTCCGCGGGGACCTGGCTGCCCTGGAGACGGTGTTGACCGTCGATGTCGCGGACCCGAAGGAAGGCGAGACCGACCTCTGGGCGGCAATCGAGGGCGCTGGCGCCGGCCGGGCGGTCGCGGAGACCGACGCCGAGGACGACGGGCTCCTCATCTACACCTCGGGGACGACCGGCGACCCGAAGGGCGTCCGTCACGCCCACCGGGTGTTGTTGGGGCATCTCCCTCTCTTCTTGACCACCTTCTGTAACCTCGAGATGACCGACGACGACGTCTATTGGACGCCGGCCGAGTGGGCCTGGATCGCCTCGCTGTTCGACGTGGTGATGCCAGGGCTCTACTACGGGCAGTCGGTCCTCGCGTACGCCGGCGGGGAGTTCGACCCGGTGGAGGCCTACCGGCTGCTGGAGACGTACGAGGTGACGAACTTCTTTGCGCCGCCGACGGGGCTGCGGATGATGGCACGGGTCGACCAGCCAGAGTACGACGTCTCCTCGGTGCGGGTGGTCCCCAGCGGCGGCGAGTCACTCGGCCTCGATATCGTCAACTGGGCCGGTGACGTCTTCGAGGGCGCGGCGGTCCACGAGGGGTACGGCCAGACAGAGGCGAACATGCTGGTCGGCCACTGTACCGCCCTCTCGGAGTTCCGTGAGGGGAAGATGGGGCTTGCGGCCCCGGGCCACGAGGTGACGGTCGTCGACCCCGAGACCGCCGAGCCGACCGTCGACCCTGGCGAGGTCGGCGAACTCGCCGTCCGCTACGACGACAACCCGGTCTGCTTCAAGGAGTATCTCGGCAAGCCCGAGCAGACCGACGCAAAGGTCCGGAACGGCTGGCTGCTCACCGAGGATCTCGGCACTGTCGACGGCGACGGCTACTTCTCGTTCAAGTCCCGGAAGGACGACGTCATCATCTCGGCGGGCTACCGGATCGGGCCCGAGGAGATCGAGGAGCACCTGGCCGACCACGAGGCCGTCGCCGACGCCGGTGTGGTCGGTGTCCCCGACGACGAGCGCGGCCAGGTGCCAAAGGCCTTTGTCGTGACCCAGGGTGTGCCCGCCGACGGTCTCCGCGAGGAGTTGCAGTCCCACGTCCGCAACCGGCTTGCGGCCTACGAGTACCCGCGGGAGGTCGAGTTTGTCGACGAGTTACCAACGACCGCGACCGGAAAGGTTCGGCGGGAGGACCTCCGGGAGGGCTAACACACCCGCCTCCCGACCACATCCTCGGGCGGCCGCGGCAGTAAACCACAAGTGGTGTCACCCCCGCCATCGAAGCCGGTCCGATGAGTCGTCGGGAGGACTTTCGTGCCGGACTGGCCGCGACAGCGCCTGTGATGGTCGGTGTGGTCCCGTTTGCACTGGTTGCGGGGGCCGCAGCCGTCGGCGCGGGGCTGTCCGTCCTGCAGGCCGTTGCACTCTCTACGGTTGTCTTTGCCGGCGCCTCACAGCTGGCTATGATCGAGTTGCTGGGCGGGGACGGGGCACTGCTCGTCGTCGTCGGGACCGCGCTGATCATCAACTCCCGGCTCGTGATGTACTCGGCCTCACTCGCCCCACACTTTATCGAGGAGGACTCACGCTGGCGCGCGCTGATAGCTTATATCCTCACCGACCAGGCGTTCGCGCTGGCGGTAACGCGGTACGCCGAGGGGATGGAGGGGGTCACCCGAAAGCGGTGGTACTTCCTGGGGACGGCGGCGCCGCTGTGGGGTATCTGGCAGGTCTGCACCGCTGTCGGCGCGGTCGCCGGCGCCCAGGTGCCGGCGTGGCTCCCGCTCCGCTTTGCTGTCCCGTTGACCTTCCTCGCCCTGCTGGTGCCCGCTGCGGCCCAGAACCGGGCCACTGTGACTGCGGCAGTTGTCGGCGGTGGCGTGGCGACCGCCGGCGTTGCACTCCCGTTCAATCTCGGGCTGCTCGCGGGCGCGCTGGCAGGCGTCGCGGCTGGCACCCTCGTCGCCGTGTGGGCCGGCGTCGACACGCCCGCGGAGGTGCCGGAGTGACCGCCCCCGACGCGACCGTCTGGGCCGCGGTCGCCCTCGCCGGGGTTGGCACCTACGCCCTCCGGGCGTCCTTTCTGTTCCTGTTCGAGTATCTCGGGACGGTCCCGACCCGTGTGGAGACGGCGCTGGGGATGGTGCCCGCAGCGGTCCTCTCGGCGCTGGTGGTGCCCGCCCTCCTCGCCCCCGAGGGGACCGTCTTCGTGGTCGGCAACACCCGCCTCGTGGCCGGGGCGGCCGCGGCGCTCGTCGCCTGGTACACCGAGCGCATCCTCGCGACGATCGTCGTCGGCCTGGCTGTGCTGGTCGGACTGGGGTTCCTGTAGCGCAAAGCGACCGAGACAGCGTGGGTCGCCGGTGTCCCCCACGCGACGGGCCCGTCGGCGCGCCGGCCCGACCGGCCCCTGCCCGCAGCCCCGGCACGCCCGCGGGGCTGACCGCGGCATTGAGGTATGCTCACCCCGAACGGAGGCTAATGCGAGTTCTCCTGGTCGCCGGCTCGACCCGTACCGCGGCGGTCCCGGGCCTGAGTGCAGCGGGTGCGGACCCCGACCTCCGGGGACACACCCCGGCAGCCGATGCCGAGATCGTCGAGTACGGACAG
>JAQCNN010000006.1 GCA_028275005.1 Salinirussus sp. | reverse complement strand
TCGACGTGCTCGGGCTCGAAGTTCGAGACGCCGACCCGGTCGACGGTGCCGTCGTCGTACAGTTCGTCGAACGCCCGCAGTGTCTCCGCCGGGTCGTAGTCGCCGGCCGGCCAGTGGACGTACAGCAGGTCGACGTAGTCCGTCCCGAGCTGGTCGAGGCTCCGCTCGACGCTCGCGTGGACGTCCTCGTAGGAGAGGTTCGAGATCCACACCTTCGTGGCCAGAAAGACCGCCTCGCGGTCGACGTCGGCGGCGGCGATCCCCTCGCCGACGGCATCCTCGTTGCGGTAGGCCTGTGCGGTATCGATGTGACGGTACCCCATCTCCAGGGCGGTGCGGACGCTCTCGGCGCACTGGTCGTGGTCGTCGTTCTCCCAGGTGCCGAGGCCGAACACCGGCATCTCGCCGGCGTGTGGCACGTCCTCCGGGGTGAGCTCCTGGCTCATGCGAGTCTGGGTACGACCGCGGACAGGAAAGCGGTTGCGAAGCCGTCGCGTCGCGGACCGCCGCCAGCCGGCTGTTCGTCGCGGGGCGTGCCGACCGCATCACCCCGGTCGCGGTCGGCACGGTCGCGGGGGGGTAGCCGGCGACACTCGCCGGGCTCCTCGGGGAGGCAACCGTCTCGCAGGACGGGCGTCACCGTCGGGTCGGCGGGTCCCGACGAGCTACTGACTGGCGGCTCAGCGGCGGCCGAGGAGGGCGCTGTACAGCGCCGACACGGCGGCTCTGGGTGACTGCGTGGGGAGGTGGTAGTCCAGCCGCTCGCGCGCGAAGTCGACGAGCATCGGGAAGTCGGAGAGATGCAGCAGCTCACGCATCGCCAGAGGGTTGCCGCCGTTGACCGCCGCGAGGGTGTCCTGGTCGGTGGCGTTCAGGTCCGCCATCAGCTGGTCGTAGCGCTCGTTTGGCGCGTAGTAGAGCAACTCGGTCATGAGCAGGCGGGTCCGGGCCTTTGGCGCGACCTCGCTGTGCCAGAGGTCGGCGTAGGTGGACATCGCCTCCGCGGAGGTGTCGGGCTCACGGGGGGTGAGAGCGGCGTCGGCCGTCACGGCCGCCGCGCGCGCTGACTTCATCCCCTTGTGGATCCCCTCCCCCCACAGCGGGTCGACGGTCGGGACAGTGTCGCCGATAGCCATGAAGCTGTCAGTGTAGAGCTGGCCGGGTGGCTGGATGTGTGCCGAGCCGCGGTGTTGTTTGCCCTCGAGCTTGGTGGCGGACTCGAAGCGTGGGTCGGTCTCCAGCCAGTAGTCGAGGTAGCCGTCGACCGTCATCCCGTCGCGGGCGCGGTCTCTGTGGTAGCTGTTCTGGATGTAACAGAGCCCGACTTTCGCGGTGTCGCCGCCGGTGTGGAAAACCCAGGAGTAGCCGCCAGGGGCGAGGTCGTGGTCGAGTCGGAGCATCATCGAGTCGGTCAGGTCGGCGTAGCCGGGGTGGTCGACCGAGACACCCTCGAACTCGTACTCGATCCCGATGGCCTGGCGGCCGCGTTCGAGGTCACTGACACCCAACTCGCCGGCGAGTGGTGCCGACGGGCCGGTCGCGTCGACCGCGATGTCGGCGAAGACCTGCTCGCCGCCGTTGAATTCGACGCCGACCACGTCCCCGTCCTCGGTGATCGGGGCGGAGACGCGGGCGTCGAAACGGTAGTCGGCCCCCCGCTCGCGGCCATCGCGCACCAGGAACCGCTTGAAGTCGGCGAAGTCCATCACCGCACCGGCCTGCTCCTGGACGGTGTGGTCGTTCGGCGACTCGAGCACCACCGTATCCGTGAAGTTCATCACCACCTCGTCGGGGACGGAGAAGGCGGCCATCATCGACGGGAACGTACCGGCGGTTGATTTGTTGCTCTGCCGGGGGAACCCCTCCTCGGACTCGGTCTCGAGGACGAGCACGTCGTAGTCCCGGCCGGCAAGGTCACGGGCACACTGAGCCCCCGCCGGCCCGGCTCCGGCGACCACCACGTCGTAACGGTCGTCCATAGGCAATAGTGTCGTGTTTGGGTAATCAGTCTTGCTACTCAACCCGTCACAGACCCCGCGGTCACGGGGCCGAACACCACCACGCTAAAGCCCCCGCCCCACCCACCACCGGTCGATGCTTCGAGCGAGTGCGGCCTGGCTCGCCGCCCGGGACGACCTGCCGACCGCCCTGCAGGCGGTGCTGGGCTACTACGCCGACTCGGGTCTGTTCGACTACCGGAGTCTGCGGCTCAAGCGCCGGGTCGACGGCGTCGCCGAGGCACTCGTCGACGACGCCTTCGCGGCCGTCGAGGAGCGCGCCGGGGCGGAGTTCGACGCGCCCGTCGACTTTGCCTACGACACGAAGCTCATCCTCCCGGCGAAGCTGACGCTTGGCTACCTCTACCGCCGGGCGGACTGTGCGGACGACCACGCCGACCGGCTCACCCGGCTGGTGGTGGAGGCGCTCGTCGACGGCGACATGCGGGATGCGGTCAACGACGCGGAGTACGACGACTTCGAGGTCAGGGTCGGGGGGGCTGTCGCGACCGACGACCGGCGCCGTCGCGTGGCCGAACTCGCCCAGGAGACCATCGAGGAACGGGTCGGGACGCTGTTCGCGGAGTTCCCGGACAGCGTCAGGGCGGCCTACGAGCGGGCTGTCGAGGTGTCGGAGCGCCACCAGACACAGGACCCCCACTTCCGGCGGCTGATGGCCCGCGCCGAGGAGGGTGACGGCGACGCACTCGAGGCGATCCGGGTGGAGTACCGCGACGCCGACTTTGCCGACCCACCCGACGCCTTCGGGGAGACCGAACGGGGTCTCCCCTACATAAAGACCCAGTACGACCGGGTTGGCGTCATCTACGAGGGGATGGTCGGGATGTACCGGGCTGCCGGCCTGCCCGTCTCACCGGCCTTCGAGCGGTCGATCGTTCTGGCGATCATCGGCGCGCAGGTCTGGCTGGACGACATCGAGGACTACGCCGCCGACATGCGCGAGGGGCAGTTGACACCGGTCACCGCCGAGTACCTGCTCGCGGAGCGTGACCGGAGGGCATACGACCGGGTGCTCGGGGCGGCAAACAGCTACCTCGACCTGGCGAAGGCCCACGCGACGACCGCCGACTCCGCGCTGACCGGGATCGCCACGGAGTACATCTACCGTGACGGGGAGCCAGAACTGCTCCCGGGCAGCCACTGACCGACCGGGCGGTGACAGGCCGGCGTCCCCCGAATGTGAGTCGGTGACACGCCAGCCCGGAGTGGCTACACTTTTGATAGCGGCGACAGGAGTGGAGTGTATGTCGCGTCTCGCGTCCCTGGTCCGGCGGGTGAGCAGGCTCGGACGGCTCGTCTCCGTAGGCGGGCGGACGGCACTTTCGCTCGATACCAACCCCGTGCCAGCGGACTGGACTCACATCACGAAGGTCGACCCGGAGCGCGAAAAGCGGTTGCCGCTTGCCTACCCGCTGTATCTCTCGCACACCGGCGCGGTCTCGGTCGGCGGCTCACAGGACGTCACCAACAACAACACCGAGGAGACCTTCGCGGTGGTCAACGCCGCCGACGTCCCGGCCTTTCACGAGCCAAGCGCCGCCGACCACGTCACCGGGCGAACCCGCGACGCCGCCGACTTCATGGCCGTCCCGGAGGTGCTCAACGGCGACAGCGAGGCGCTCGTGGGGAAACTCGGCCGCGGTATCGAACACGTCCGCGAGGAGCTCGCCCCCACCTACATCGACGAGAAACTCCCGATCCCACTCGGCGAGGGGACCGGCGACCGGCTCTCGGCGTTTGCCGGCGCGTGGATGATGGAGGAGGCGGTCTTCGAGGCCTACATCATCATGAACCTCGACAGCGCCGCCGCCCGCGAGGCAAACGTCACCGAGGCCGACCTGCTCGACCCGGAGGCCGCGAAACACCGGGCCATCGCCGCCGAGAACCACCTCGACAGCGAGGTGGTCTACGTCGAGTACTCGGGGACCTTCGGCGGCGAGGAGGCGGTCGACATCCTGGAAGCGGTCGACGAGGGCGTCTCGTGGTCGCGGGTCTGGTACGGCGGCGGCCTGGACAGCCGCGAGGACGCCCGGACGGTGCTCGAAGCGGGCGCCGACGCCGTCGTCGTCGGCAACGTCTTTCACGAGGTCGCAGACGAGGAGGCCGACCTGTACGCGGCCGCAAGCGAGGCGTTCGCGACCGCGCCTGACCGGGAGACCGTCCGCGACTTCGTCGAGAGTGAGGTCGACACCGAGGCGACACACGCTGCGAGTTACCTCTCGACGATCACCGCCGTCCCGGACCCCGAGAGGCGGGCCACCCGCTACCTGACCGCCGGCGTCCACACCGCACTCCAGTTGCGTGATATCGCCGAGGGGCTGTCTGACCCCGACGCGGCGGCGCTCCGTGCGGCCATCCCGGAGACACCGCCGGGTGCCTCGGCACTCGCGGATGCCGTCGAGGACGCCGACGGGCTGGCACGACAGCTCGGGACGGCACTGCTCGCCGAGCGCACGGGTGTGGCCGACGACGGGCTACCTGTCAATCATATCGGACTCACCCTGTAGGGGTACCACACTTAGGGCTCGCGCCCCCAACAGGTGTATGCCAAACCCACACCGGGCGACGGCGATTACCGCGCTGGTCGAACAGGACTGGCAGACCGCCGGCGACGCCTACACCCGGGCCGCACACCGCGACCTGAGCGACGGCGAGCGCGGCGACGGCTCCGGCGGGGACGTGCTTGCCCCCGGAGCCCGGGACCGACCGGCCACCGGGCTGTCCTTCCTGCTCACCGCCGGGCTGTGTTACCGGCTAGCCGGCGCCGAGGACCGCGCCCGCTACCGGGCACTGACCGTTGCCCCGCTCGCACTCGACGCCCGTGACCACGTCCGTGACGGGGTCGAACGAGCCGTCTGTCAGGAGTTCGTCGCGGACGCTGCCGTCGTCCGGGGCGCCGAGGACGCCGCGGCGGATGCCTACGACCGGGCCGAGCGCCTCTATCAGGCAAACCACCCGGAAGAGCCCCTCAGCGTCGCGACGGCGCCACTGTTCGACGCCGCGAACGGGCTACTGTTACACGCCAGCCGAAACTACCGGGGTGTGGAGTGGGACGACCTCCACGGCCCCGACCCGGAGGGTGAGGACTACCTGGCTCACCGTGCCCGGTACAAGTCACGGACCGTCCCGGAGGCCGTCGACCGGGTGCTTGAGGCCGGCCAACTCCACCTGCCTCGCGGGTCGACGGAGTACAACAACGACACCTACCGGTGTCCGGACTGTGGCGAACACGACGTGAACTACGTCGGCGGCGAGACGGTCTGTCTGTACTGCTCGGTGCGGGTCGAGGAGCGATAGCGGGACGGTTACCGCTTGCCGAGGGCCTCCTCGAAGACCCGCTGGGCACGCTCGTAGCCCTCGTTGCGGTCGACAATCGGGTCAGCGTAGTCGGGGGCGAGGTCGTCGCGCCGTGACTTTGGCAGGGTCGGCCAGTCGACCACGGTGTCGGCAGACACCTCCCGGAGCTCCGGGACGTACTCCTTTACGTAGGTGGCGCCGTCGTCGTACTTCGACATCTGGGCGACCGGGTCGAAGATACGCACGTCAACGGAGTCAGTCCCCGTCGAGGCGGTCCACTGCCAGTTGCCGTAGTTGCTCGCCGGGTCGTGGTCCACGAGCTGTTTGGCGAAGTAGCGGGCGCCCTCGCGCCAGTCGACCAGCAGGTGTTTCGTCAGGAAGGAGGCGACGTTCTGGCGTGGCCGGTTGTGGATGTACCCCTCCTGGTTCAGCTGGCGCATCCCGGCGTCGATAAACGGATAGCCCGTCTCGCCGCGCTTCCAGGCCGCCAGGTGGTCGGGGTCGTTTGCCCAGTCGATCTGGTTCGGGAAGTGTTTGTAGTTCTCCGTCAGCAGCGTCGGATTGTAGTGTAGCAGGTGGTAGTTCTGCTCGCGCCAGGAGAGCTCGTAGCGGAACTTGTCGATGTTGCGGCGGGCGTTCCCGGTTGCGGCGTCGTACCGCTCGGAGGCGTCGGCCCAGACCTCCCGGAGCCCGAGCATCCCGGCCGAGAAGTACGGTGAGAGCCGTGAGACCGCCCCTACCGGGCGGTCGACGGCCAGGCGCATATCGTCGCGGGTGTCGTTGTAGGTCTCGATACCGGCGTCGAGAAACGCGTCGTACCGGTCGCGTGCCGCCCGGTAGCCGGCCTCCGGCAGGTCGATGTCCGCCTCCATATCCGGCACCCCGGTGTTGTCGGCGGCGTCGACGACCAGGTCCCCGTCGGGGCTGTCAAACGGCGTGAGCTTGTGTTCGTCCTGCCAGTCGTCGTAGAAGCGGCTGTGGTTCGCGTACTCGGAGTCGAGGCGTCGTGGGTCGACGAGCAGCAGGTCCTCGACGGCCTTTGTCGGGAGCCGGTCGTCGACGCGGCGCTGTCGGTTCCGTCGCGCCGGCCGGTAGTGACGGTTGTAGTAGACCCGGTCGGCGCCGTACTCCTCGGTAACGTCCGCCAGTACGTCCGCGGGTGTGCCGGCCCGCACGAGAAGGTCACCGCCCAGCGACCGGTAACGCCGTTTCAGCTCCCGGACACCGTTCATGAAGAAGGTCCGCTGACGTTTGCCGACCTGCTTGAGGAGGTCGGTGTCGACAACGTAGACCGGGAGTACCTCGCCGTCGTTCGCGGCCAGCGCGAGCCCGCGGTTGTCGGGGATCCGCAGGTCCCGTCGGTGCCAAAATACGTTCATAGTGTGGGTTGGGCTGGAGAAGCAAGAACAGCGTGGTCCACAGTCCGGTGTCTGTCCTGTCACGTCCCGACCGGAGGAACGCGGACACAGAGCGCAGGCGGCTCAGTCGCCGCCGCGGCGCCCGAGATACCCGCCGACCGCGCTCAGCCCCACGAGGTAGGCGAGCGCGCTCAGGAGCGCGACAGCGAGGATGGCCATCGCGGCCGGAACGAGGCCGGGCGGGAGGCCGTCGACCAGGCCGGCCCCGACCGAGAGCGTGAGAACGACCACGGGCAGGGCCGCGAACAGGCCGGCGACGGTGCCGACGCCGAGCCCACTCACCGCC
>JAQCNN010000184.1 GCA_028275005.1 Salinirussus sp. | reverse complement strand
ACACCGGCCCGATGGGTGTGGCGCCGGAGCCGGCGCCGAAGCTGGCGACACAGGTCAGCGACCACCTCCGTGACCGGAACATCATCATCGGCGTCGGCGGCTACCACAAGAACGTGCTGCGGTTCCAGCCGCCGCTGACCATCTCTCGCGAGCAACTCCAGGCGGCGGTCGACGGCCTCCGGGAGTCGGTCGAAGCGGTCGCGTAGTTACGCGATCTCGTCGAGCGGGGCGAGTTCGATACTGTGTTCGTCGGCCGCGGTCAACTCGGGCCTCGGGCCGCCGTCCCCCAACGACACTGTAGACTAGACCAGCCCGGTGAACTTTGCTTCACTGACACAGCCATTGACCAAGTTTTAATTCACTGTCCTCAACAGGGCATGTATGAGTATAGACAATCTCGTCACGACGTCGGAACTCAGCGAGCGGGTCGGCCGTGTCACACTCAACCGGCCGGAGAAGCTGAACGCGCTGAACAAGGCGATGCTCCGGGCGGTCCCGGAGGCGATCCGGGACTGTGCCGAGTACGACGTCCTGATTGTCGACGCCGCGGGCGACGCGTTCACCGCCGGCGCCGACCTGGACGAGGCACAGGCCGAGAGCGAGGAGGCGGGGCTGTACCAGGAGATGACCCGTGCGACCCGCGAGTTCGAGGGGCTCGTTATCGGCCAACTCCACGGCTACGTGATCGGCGGCGGGTTCGAGTGGACACTCTCATTCGACCTCCGGTACGCCGCGGACGACACCACCTTCCAGATGACCGAGTCGGAGGTCGGCCTGCCGATCTCGAACGCCTCGACACAGTATCTTCCGCTGCTTATCGGCGGCGCTCGCGCCCGCGAACTCGTCTACACCTGTCGCGAACTCCCGGCGACGGAGGCCGAGGAGGTCGGTCTCCTGAATGGGGTCTTCCCCGAGGAGGAGCTCGCCGAGGAGGTCCGCGCGGTCGCCGACGATATCGTCGAGAACAAGTCACAGGTCGCGCTTCAACTGAACAAGAAGGGGTTCAACAACGCGTTCCCGGTCGAGGACGTCCTGGAGTTCGAAACCGTGCTCGGGGACCTGGCGAACGCCGACTCCACAGAGGAGATCAACTGGTAGCGTGCCGTCCTCTGACCTCGACGCCTACCACCTCCAGGGAGGCGCATGGGACAGCTACGAACAGCTCTGTGCGGACTTCTCGTGGGAGATTCCCGAGACGTTCAACATGGCAGACGCACTGGTGGACCGGTGGGCCGGCTCCGACCAGGTCGCAATCTACGCCGAACAGCCCGACCGTCGGCGCACCGTCACGTTTGCCCAACTCCACCGGCAGGCGAACGCGCTGGCGGCCTATCTCGCCGACCGTGGGGTCGGCCGCGGCGACAAGGTCGGCATCAACGCGCCACAGAAACCCGAGACGCTGCTTGCACACCTCGCCGCCTGGAAGCTGGGCGCCGTTTCCGTCCCCACGAGCGTCCTGTTCGGGGACGAGGGGCTCCGCTACCGGCTCGCCGACGCCGGCGTCGACGCCTGCGTCGTCGACGAGGCCAATATCGGGACGTTCAGGCAGATAGCGGAGGGGCTCGACCTCACAGCAACCCTCACGGTCGACGTCGACAGCCCCGAACCCACGGAGACGGATATCGAAGCGGCGGTCGCGGCGGACACACCGGCCCGGGAGCCCGAAACCGCCTCGACCGCAGCCGACGACCCGGCGATGATCGTCTACACGAGCGGGACGACCGGCAAGCCAAAGGGTGTGGTCCACGGCCACCGGATGCTGCTGGGGCAGTTGCCACACTTTGCCTGCTCGTTCTGCAATCTCGAACTCTACGACGACGACGTCTTCTACGCCCCGATCGAGTGGGCGTGGATCGCCATGTTCAATTTCGTCGTGCCTGCGCTGTTCTACGGACAGCCGCTGGTCGCGTACGCCGGGGGCTCCTTCGACCCCGAGCGGACCTACGAACTGCTGGAGCGCTACGAGGTGACGTGTTTCGGCGCCCCACCGACCGCACTGCGACGGATGAAGGACGTGAGTGCGCCTGCCGGGCGGTACGACGTCGACTCCGTCCGCGTCGTCGAGGGTGGCGGCGAGGCACTCGGCACGGACGTCGTCCAGTGGGCGCGTGACTGTTTCGGCGCGACCGTCCACGAACACTACGGTCAGACGGAGGCCGACGTGGTGGTCGGCGACTGTACGGCACTCTCGCCCCGCCGTGCGGACAGGATGGGGCGGGCACTCCCCGGCCACCGGGTGGCTGTTGTCGACCCCGAGACGGCCGAGCCGGTCGACCCGGGCGAGACCGGCGAACTCGCCGTCCGGTACGAGGGGAACCCGGTGTGTTTCATCGAGTACTGGAACAAACCCGAGCGAACGGCCGAGAAGGTGGAAAACGGGTGGCTCCTGACCGGGGACCTGGCAACTGCCGACGCCGACGGCTACTTCTCCTTCGAGGGGCGGAAAGACGATGTCATCATCTCGGCGGGCTACCGGATCGACCCGACCGAGATCGAGGAGACGCTGGCGACACACGAGGCTGTCGCCGACGCCGGCGTTATCGGCGTTCCGGACGAGACCCGCGGCGAGGTGCCAAAGGCCTACATCGTCCTGTCGAGGGGCACAGACCACGACCCCGGCAGCTCCCTCACGGAGACGTTACGGGAGTTCACCAGGGCACACCTGGCACAGTACGAGTACCCCCGGGAGTTCGTCTACCTCGACGAACTGCCGACGACGGTGACCGGGAAGACCCAGCGGACGGCACTCGAGAGCCGGGACGAGTAACAGGACGCGGGCGACCGGCTCTATGGGCTGTCGGTAATTACTCGGTTGCGAGGTCGAACGCGGCGTTGATCGTCGTCTCGGCCGCCGAACAGCAGTCCGCCCAACTGGTGTACTCGTCCTCGTTGTGACTCTTGCCGTCCTCGCTGACCGCAAACACCATGCCGGTGTCCATCTGCCTGGTCATGTGGGTGGCGTCGTGTCCCGCCCCGCTGAAGATCGGCATACTGTCGAGGCCGAGCGCGTCCGCCGACTGCTGGACTGCGTCGGTACACTGGTCGGCGAAGTGGACCGGCTCGACGAACATCCGGTCCTCGTACTCCCAGTCGAGGCCCTCGCGTTCGGCGGCGGCCTCGGCCTCCGCTAGCACCCGGTCGCGGGCCTCCGTGATCACCTCCTCGGTGGGGTCCCGGAAGCCCCAGGTGACGGTCACCTCGTCCGGGATGATGTTGATCGAGTTTGGCTTGCTGTCGATGTAGCCGGTCGTGCCGACAGTCCGCTCGCCGAGCGTGCCGGGGATCCGCCGAACCTGGCTGACGATATCCGCGGCGGCCACCAGTGCGTCGTTCCGGTAGTGCATCGGTGTCGGCCCGGAGTGGTCCGCCTCCCCGTAGAAGGTGATCGCCCCCCAGGTGAAGCCGACGATACCCGTCACCACGCCGACATCCATCCCATTCTCCTCGAGATACGGCCCCTGTTCGATGTGTAGCTCCAGGTACGCCTCGTAGTCGTGCTGTGGCTTGCACGGGGTCGACCCCTTGTATCCGATCCGCTCGAGTTCCTCCTCGAAGACGTTCCCGTCCGCGTCGGTCTTTGCGTACTCCTCGGCGATGTCGTGTGTGCCGGCCCAGACGCCCGACCCCTGCATGGCGGGCTGGAACCGTGACCCCTCCTCGTTTGTCCAGTTGACCACCTCGACCGGGTGGGTGGTCTCGACCCCCTCATCGTTGAGTGTCCGGACGAACTCGAGTGCGGTCACCACCCCCATCGCGCCGTCGTAGATGCCGCCGTAGGGCTGTGAGTCGAGGTGTGACCCGATGAGGACCGTCCCGGCGTCCGGGTCCGTCCCGTCGCGCCGCCCGAACATGTTGCCGAACTCGTCGACGCGGACGGTGAGCCCTGCCTCCTCCATCTGCTCGTGGACCCAGTCCCGGGCCCGCCTGTCGTCGTCCGAGAGCGCGAGCCGGTGGAGACCGCCGCCGTCGGTCGCGCCGATCTCCGCCTGCTCCTTCATAGTCCCAACGAACCGGTCCCTGTCGAGGGAAACTGTCATACCGGAGGCTGGCGCGGCAGTCGAATAAATCTTCGTCCATCGGGCACACTCGCGCTCCCCGGCGCCCGCGACAGACATATATCAGTCTGTGACTGACTCAGAGGTGATGGGCCGGTACGCAGCGCTCAGCCTGGCCGTGGTCCTGGCGTTGGCTGGCTGTAGCGCTCTCGGCACCGGGGGGCAGCAGCCGACCGAGGTGACGCCGGTCCCGGCAGGGGAGGTCGACCGGTCACAGGTCGCGCTCACCGAGGGTGTCGTCGACGCTCAGTCGACGGTCTGGGCACACAGCGAGGCCGCGCTGTCGACGAACTACACGGTCCGTGTCACACAGCACACTGTCTGGCCGAACGGGACCGACCTGCGCGAGATGCGCAGGTACCGGGAGGTCGCCCGCGGGGGCACCAGCTACCGTGGGTACGTCCGCTTCGACACCGCGGTCCCGGCCCTCCAGGAGTTTGGCACGACCGCCTACTGGACGAACGGGACGGCCGTCGCCACCCGGTTCAACAACCCACTCCGGCAGATCCAGACCCGTATCTGGACGACCAACAGCAGCGGCCCGGTCGACTCACCGAGCAACAGCCCCCAGCTCAGATACCTGCTCCAGGCGACGAGCCCGACGGTCACGGCGGACGACGAGGTGGTGACCCTGGCTGGGAGCCAGCCCGCCCCCCAGCGGCTCGAGTTGCCGCCGAACCTCGAGGAGCCACGGAACCTCACCACACGGTTTCGGGTGCGTGGCGACGGGCTGATCCACCGGTGGCGTGTCGCCTACAACGCCACCTTCGGCGGTGAGACGGTCCGGGTCGTCCGAACCGGACACATCCTCGACACCGGCGAGACAACCGTCCGTCGTCCCGCGTGGGTCGACAGTGCAACCCGTGTCGGGACAGGAAACGAGTCGATGGTCCGTGCCGTCCCGTCCGACAGGCCTGTGGGCCGCGACGGCACAGCCGAGACCGCCAGGGCTATTCACCCCGGCGCGTGAGCCGGCCCGGACTGTCGCTCACGACTCGATTACCTGTCGGTGTGTCCCCGCTCAGTACGGGCTCTCCGCCGTGAGGTCCCGGCGAAAGGTGTAACAGTACCGTTGCATCCCGTTTGCCTCGTAGAACTCGTGTGCCCGGTCCCGCCAGAGCCCGGAGGCGAGTTCCACGCAGGTACACTCACGCTCGTCGGCCCAGTCGGCGACCCACTCCAGCAGCCGGCCCCCGTCCCCCTGCCCCCGGTGAGGCTCGTCGACGACCAGGTCGTGTACCCAGACGTGCTTGCCGTGGTCGAAGTTCGTCTCGACGGAGAGGCCTGCCAGCGCCCGGATCTGCCCGGCACTCCGGAGCGCAAACAGCCGGTATCCGTCCGCCAGCCGGCGGTCGAGGATGTCGAGATACGTCGCCTCGGGCA
>JAQCNN010000295.1 GCA_028275005.1 Salinirussus sp. | reverse complement strand
CCACCAGCCCGGCCGCGTAGGCCCCACACATGACCGTCTGGATGGCGATGACGAGCAGGAACCACCGCGCGCCCGGCCGGTCGCGGAGCGGATACAGCTGGACGAGCAGGTAGACGGAGCCGAGCGCGGCCGAAAGCGACCCCAGCACCGGCCACGACAGGGGGTTCACCCGCGTGACTCGCACTCGAAGTCACTTTACCGTGATGGGTCCCTCCGGTGGAGCCGGGGCTGACAGTCGAGTCGCCGGGACCGGCGGCTCAGGCGTCGGTGCCGTCGTCCTCGACCAGCCGGTCGACGTTGGCGTCGTCCTTCCACTCGCCCAGCTCCTTCGGGTCGACGTGGACGAACACGTCGTCGACCTCCGGGAGCTCGCCGATCCGGTTTGCGATGTCGGTCTCGATGTCGTGGGCCTCCCTGAGGGTGCGGTCGCCGGACACCTCGACGTGGAGGCTAACGTCGATCTCCGGGCCGACGTAGTGGGCGATCACCTCGTGGGCGCCCTCGACGTCCTCGTGGACGAGCGCGCGCTCGACGATCTCCGTCCGCAGGTCCTCCGGCGGGGCCGCCCCGACCAGGTAGTCGACGTTGTTCCGGACCACCTCGACACCGGTGTAGAGGATGCCAACGGCAACGACACCCGCAGCCAGCGGGTCGAGCACCGGGTAGCCCAGGCCGGCCCCGAGGACGCCGGCAAGCGCCGCGCCCGCGGTGAGGATGTCGTTGCGGTTGTCGAGTGCCGTCGCCACCAGCGCCGGCGAGCGGTTCCGGGTGCCGGCCCGCAGACAGTAGCGGTAGAGCAGGTACTTCGTGACGGCACCCCCGACGAGAACCGCCGCCGCTACCGGGCTCCGGCTGACCGTCACGCGCTCCTGGAGGACCGCCGACCCCGCCTGCCAGAGCACGGCCCCGCCGGCGGCGAAGATGCCGAGTGCGACGAACAGCGAGACGAAGGGCTCGATGCGCTCGTGTCCGTGTGGGTGCTCGAAGTCGGGCGGACGGGTCGTGAGATACAGCCCTGCGACGACCACGAGGCTGTAGACGGTGTCGGCGAGACTGTTGACCGCCTCGGAGCCGACCGCGAGGCTCCCGGTTTCGAGGTAGACACCACCCTTCGCGACGAACAGGACAGCGTTGACCCCCAGGACCAGGAGCCCGACCCGCCGGAGTGTCGTCCGTCGCGACATGGCCCGTACCTTCGCCCCGGCCGGGCAAAGCCGCTTCGTTCGGCCGGCCCTGACCTGTCAGCTGCCGGGCCGCGCAGACACCGCGTGTCAGCGCTCGACCCGGAGGGCGCCCTCTCCGGGGTCGGTCACCCCCTCCTGTGTGGCGAGTGCCCCACGAAGCCGGTCGTAGGTCTCGGCGACAGCCTCGACGATCACCTTCGTGTCGCCGACGACGGGCATGAAGTTGGTGTCCCCGCCCCACCGGGGGACGACGTGGGCGTGGAGGTGGTCACCGATAGAGCCGCCGGCGGCCGTGCCGCCGAGGTTGTAGCCGACGTTGTACCCGTCGGGCGCGAGTGCGTCGTCCATCGCGTCGATGAGCCGCTGCACCAGCCGTTCCTTCGCGAGCAGCGAGGCGTCGTCCAGGTCGCGGTAGTCCCCGGTGTGCTGGTGCGGGATGACCATCGCGTGTCCGGGGTTGTACGGGTGGTTGTTCAGAAGCACGTAGGCGTCCTCGCCACGCGCGACCAGGCTGTACTCCCGGTCGGCGTCGCGGTCGGGGATCCCACAGAAGACACACCCCTCGAACTCCGTGTTCCGGTCCGAGCGTTCGACCCAGTCGATGCGCCACGGGGCGAAGACCTGGTCCATACCCCCGCATGTGTGGCCAGGGGCTTACGCTTCACCCTCGGGAGACACTCACCGTCGGCCGTCGGCGAGCGGTCGCACCTCGGGGTCGCCGTCGACGAGGTCGGGGTGAACGAGGCCGGCCAGTCGCTCGGTCACGCCGCCGAGGCGGGGTGTCCACCTGCTCAGTAGCCGGCCGTCGAGCGGGTACACCCGGCCGGTCTCGACGGCCCGCAGGTCCTCCCAGCCCGGACGGCTCCGGAGTTCGTCGCGTCGCTGGCGGGTCCACTCGGGGCCGGAGCTACACGGCGCCGCCACGAGTATCTCCGGGTCGACCGTCCGGACCGTCTCCCAGGCGACCTCGCGGGAGCGCTGTCCCGCCTCCCCGAGCGGGTAGCGGCCGCCGGCAGCCGAGACGAGCTCCGGCACCCAGTTCGTGGCGACGTGGAGCGGGTCCATCCACTCCAGCACGACGACACTGGGCCGGTGCGTGACAGTCGCCGTCCGGTCGTCGGTCCGCCCCACCTCCGTCTCGAGCCGGTCGACGAGCGCCTCCGCCCGGTCGGGCCGGCCGACCGCCGCCCCGACCTCCCGGATGCACTCGGCCACGCCCGCCAGGTCGGCGGCCGAGAGCGCCAACACCTTCGGGGTGGTCGGGAGGGCGTCCAGGTGGGTCTCGACCAACTGCTCGTCGACGGCGCAGACCCCACAGACCGACTGCGTGACGATCAGGTCCGGGGCGAGTTCGCGCAACAGCCCGACGTCGACGTCGTAGACGTCACCGGCTGCCTGCCGGTCGCGCTGTTCGCTCCGGTCGGCGTCCACCCGGGAACGGTCGACCGACGGCAGTTCGGCCGCCCTCGGCGGCCAGTCACAGGCGTGTGAGACCGCCGCCGGCTCGACCCCGAGTTCGAACAGGATCTCCGTTCCCGACGGGGTCGTCGAGACGACGGTTGGGTCGGCGCCGGTCATCCATCCCGTCCGGCGGTGACCAGCCCCGCAGTGACCGCCGCCAGCGCGAGGAGCGCGGCGACGAGGCCAAAGCCAGGACTACCGCCACCCGCCGTCGGCTCGGCCGTCGTGGGCGTCTGCTCGGACGGGTCGGCTGTCGTTTCTGCTGTCGTGTCCTCGGTCGCGGTGCTCGTCGCCGTCGTCGTATCCGTCGTGTTCGCCGCCGCGTAGGCCTCGGGGTGGAACGTCTCGGCCATCGCCGTCAGCGCGTACACGACCCGAGGTGCGGGCCTGTTCAGGTGGTTTTGGTTGATCACGAGGACGTTGCCCTCCTGGACGGCTGTTGTGCTGTTGTAGGCGGCGGTCTTTGGCACCTCGTCCCAGTCGCTGTTGAGCAGGAGCCACTCGGGGTTGCGGTTGACGATCACCTCCTGGTTGACCGGCTTGTACCCGTCGATATCGGCGTCCGCGGCGATGTTGTTGCCCCCGGCGCGCTCGATGAGCGTGTGGATGAACGTGTTCTGCCCGGAGGTGTAGCTGAAGAAGACGTAGATTGCGTCCGGCCGGTCGGTCCCCTCGACCGCCTGGTCGACAGTTGCGAGCCGTGACTCCATCCACTCCACCGTCTCTGTCGCACCCGCACACTCGCCGGTCAGTTCGCCGATGATCGCCGTCTTCCGCTTGATATCGTCGATGGACTCCGCCTCCTGGAACCGGTAGACGGTCAGCCCTGCCTCCCGGAGCGTCCCGACGGTGTCGTTGCTCACGGTGTTCGGGGCCAACACCAGGTCGGGTTCGAGCCCGACGACCTCCTCGTTGTTGATCGTCTGTCCCGCCCCGGAGATGTTCGTCTTCTCGGCGGCGCCGTCGAGGTTCGAGGCGTATTTCGTGACACCGGTGACCTTCTCCTGTGCGCCGATCTCCCACATCGTCTGTGCCGCGCTCGGATTCAGCGTCACGACACGCGTCGGTTCCTCGGTGACACGGACCTCGGTCCCGGTCACGTCCGTCCGCTCGACCGGGAACGAACAGTCCCCTTCGGCTGTCTGTGCACCCGCGACCGCGGGCACGAACGCCGCGGTGAGGACGACAACGGCTAACAGCACCGGTCGGTACATGAATACCCTCCCTCTGACCCCACACCCAATAAATATTTACTTATCTAAACCACAGTTGAGCGTCGTGCACGTGACTGTGACACCTTGGAGGGAGCCGTGACCGAGGAGCGGGAGGCGCCGTCGAGGCCGGGAACAGACGCGGCACGAAGGCCCGAACCGCCCGACGAGGAGCCGGTTGCACACGCTGTCGGCGTCGGGCCAGGGCCGGGACAGTTGACCGGGCGCGCCCGGTCACTGCTCTCGGGCGCCGACGTCGTCGTCGGGTTCGAGACCGTCGTCGACCTGGTCCGAGAGCACACCGACGCGACGACGCTCACCTGTGGGTACAACGACGAGGCGGCGGCGCTCGAGGGGTTCGCCGACCGCGTTGCTGCGGGGGCGGCCGGGGTTGCCGTGCTGATGGGTGACCCCAACGTCTCGGGGTACCAGTTTCTCGGGAAGGTCGAGCGGGCGGTGGAGGGGGCTGTCGGGGTCGTGCCGGGTGTGTCGTCGGTCCAGGTCGCGGCCAGTCGGGCCCGGACGCCGCTCGAGCGGTCGACAGTCCTCTCGTTTCACCGCCGGGGATCGGTCGAGGGTGTCCTCGACCGGTTCACGCGGGCGGTCGGCCGGCAACACCTGCTCGTCATCCCCCGGCCCTACGACTGGATGCCGGAGGACCTGGCGAGACACGCCGTCGACCGCGGCGCCGACCCCGGGCTGGACGCGCTGGTGTTCGAGCGACTGACACAGGCCGAGGAGACGACGACACGCTCGACACTGGGGACGCTCGCGGGCGACACCGGCGACGGCCCCGAGGGGACGGCGTTCTCGGACCTGTCGGTCCTCGCCGTTCGGGCGCCACAGGCCCGGGCGGACCCGGCCACCGCTATGGAGGACGAGGAGTGACTCTCCGACCGTTCAGCCGCCCACCGCGTCTCACCGAATCATGAAGGGGCTCGTTCTCGGCGGCACGAGTTCGGGTGTCGGCAAGACCGTAGCCGCCCTTGCGGTCACCCGTGCACTCGAGGGGCAGGGGCACACGGTTCAGCCGGCAAAGGCCGGCCCGGACTTTATCGACCCGAGCCACCACGAGGCCGTGACCGGCCAGCCCTCCCGGACGCTCGACCCCTGGCTCCAGGGCGAGGACGGGCTGGTCCGCAACTACCGCCGTGGCGAGGGTGACGTCTGCGTCGTCGAGGGGATGATGGGGCTGTACGACGGCAGCGCCGCGAGCACCGCGATGGTCGCGGGGACACTCGAGGTTCCCGTTGTGCTGGTCGTCGACGCAGGGGCGGGGATGGAGAGTGTCGGCGCAACGGCACTCGGCTTTCGCGAGTACGCCGCCCAGGCCGGCCGGGATATCGACGTTGCCGGCGTTATCGCCCAGCAGGCCGGCGGCGGCCGCCACGAGGCGGGCATCCGGGAGGCACTCCCCGACGGGATGGCCTATCTCGGCCGGGTCCCGCCCCGTGACGACCTGGAGATCCCCGACCGTCACCTCGGGCTGGAGATGGGTGAGGACGCCGCTCCCAGCGCCGAGGCACTCGACGCCGCCGCCGCCCACATCCGGACCGACCGGCTGCTCGAACTGGCCAGCCACCCACCGGAGTCACAGGTTTCCGGCGCCGACCGACCGTCGTCGACCGGGAGCCGGGTCGCCGTTGCCCAGGACGACGCCTTCTGTTTCTACTATCCGGCGACCGTCGAACGCCTCCGGGACCACGCCGAGGTGGTGACGTTCGCGCCTGCGGCCGGTGACCCGCTGCCCGACTGTGACGGGGTCTACCTCCCCGGGGGTTACCCTGAACTCTACGCGGACACGCTCGCGGAGAGTCGCGCCGTCGACCGGCTGGCGGACCGGGCCGCCGACGGGCTCCCGGTGTTCGGGGAGTGTGGCGGCCTGATGAGCATGGTCGAGACACTGACGACGGCCGACGGCGAGACACACCGGATGGCGGGTATCCTCCCGGCGGCGGTCCGGATGCACGACCGGTACCAGGCGCTCGACCACGTCGAACTGCGGGCGGGCACCGACACACTCACCGCAGCGGCCGGCACGACGCTCCGGGGACACGAGTTCCACTACTCCAGCGCGACCGTCGGCGACGACGCCCGGTTTGCCTTCGATGTCGTCCGCGGCGACGGTATCACCGACGACCGGGACGGCCTCACCGAGCACCGGGCCCTGGGGACGTACTGTCACGTCCACCCCGAGAGCGGGGCCTTCGGGACGTTCGTCGAGCGTCTGTGACCGCCCACCGCTGCCCCCGCAGGACACACCTCGTCACGGGGCAGAGCCACCACACGCGTTGGCCGTTCGCCGAACCGTCGGCAAGCTATCCCTGCAGAGGGTTCAATAAACCGTTTTGACTGTTCTGGGGCCGTTACAGCTGTATCCGGCCACCGTCCGGCGATAAAACGGTACGAACGGACTCAACGGTTGCCCCTTTTTATCTGCCCCTTCGGAGATGATAGAAACAGAATGGCAACAGACAACGCGGTGTCCACGGCGATTGGAGTGCGTGCCGACTGTGGCCGAAAACCCACCGGCGGTGCGGGTGTCCGGATATCGAGGTTCGAGTCGGCTGTCGAAACCGTCGGCCGGTTTAACTGCTCTGCCGGTGTGAGGTTGTACTAGGATGGCGACGACGAATGACGCGGTGTCTACGATGGCCGAACCGTGCCCCGATTGCGGTCGAGAGACGTCTCACGAGGTGAACGTCCAGATCCTGACCGAGAGCACGAAGCCGGACAACGCCGAGTTCTCCCGCGAGCCGTACCGCGTCAGCGAGTGTCGGGTCTGCGGGACCACGACGACGACCCGGATGAACAACGCGTAGCTGCCATCCTTCCTGCCCACCCCCCCTTTGCCTCTTGTCCGCTTAGCGTGTCGTCACCTCACACCCGTCCTCGGTGACCATGACCGTGTGCTCCTTCTGGCTGACCAGCTGTCCGTCGGCCTCCTTGAGGACGGGGTAGCCGTGGATGATATCCTGGCGCTTGAGCCGGCGCAGTGCCATCTCCGCCCGGGAGGAGTCGAGCCACCGCGTGGCGAAGGGGAGCGTCCGGAACTGGTCGGTGACCTGGTCGAGGACCTCCCGGGCCTGCCGGTTCCGGACCGACCGCTCCTCTTCGAGCGCGAAGATGGCCTCGTCACTGCCCTCGCCGACCTTGCCGACGCCGTCGGTGGCGAAGGGCTCGATGGCGACGACGTCGCCGACGGAGAGTTCGACGCCCTGTGAGACCGCGCGGTTGGGGATGTTCGGCTCGGTGTGTTGCTCCCAGTGGCCCAGCCCGTGACCGGTGAGGTTGACCACGGGGTTGTAGCCGTACCCGTCGATCGTCTCCTCGATCGTCGCCCCGATCTCGCCGGTCTGGACGCCGGGTTCGACGAGGTCGATGGCCGCCTCCAGGGCCTCCGCGGAGGCCTCGACCAGGTCGGGGTTCCCCGAGAGGTCGACGGTGATGGCGGAGTCGGCCAGCCAGCCGTCGACAGCCACACCGATGTCGAGGTTGACCATCTCCTCGCCGAAGGTGGCGTCGTCGTCGGCGGTGGGCGTCGCGTGGGCGGCCTCCTCGTCGATGCTGACGTTGACGGGGAAGGCGGGCTGTCCGCCGAGTTCGCGGATACGCTCCTCGACGTGTTCGGCGACCTCGAGGTGGCTGGCGCCGACCTCGACGCGCTCGACGGCCTCCGCGCGGACGGTGGCGAGTATCTCGCCGGCCTCGCGGTGGTTCTCGTACTGCTCGGCCTCCAGGTCTGCCTCGCTCATACCCCCTCTTTAGCGGTGGCGGGCAAAGCCTTTGTCCACTCCGTCGGCGCCGGGCTCCGGCCCGGGGCAGCTACTCCCCCGCGCGGACAGCCATCACGGGGACCGGGGCGTGTCTGACCGTCCGCTCAGTGACACTACCGAGGAGTACGCGGTCCAGCCCACTGCGCCCCCGGGTCCCCATGACGACCAGGTCTGTGTCGTGCTCGGCGGCGTCCGCACAGATGGCCCGGGAGGGCGGGCCGCGGGCGATGGTGGTCTCGGGGGACAGTCCCGCCGCGGTACAGCGCTCTGTCACCTCGTTGACGGCGTGTTCGCTCTGTTCCTCGAGACTCTCGACCACCGCGTCCGGGGGTGCGAGGTCGGGCTGGGCGGCGAGCGCGCGGGTGTCGACGACACTCAGTACCCGGAGGGCGGCCCCACAGGCGTCGGCAACGGCGAGAGCGTGGTCGACGGCGGCGTCGGCCGCCTCACTGCCGTCGGTCGGGACCAGGACGCGGGTGATATCGCCGCCGTTTGCCGGCTCGTCGGCCCGGGCAGTCAACACCGGCGCCGCCGCCCGCCGGAGGACGTGTTCGGTGACACTCCCGATGACGTACCGGCGGATCCCCGTCCGGCCGTGGGTCCCCATCGCAAGGAGGTCGACGTCGTGCTCGGCCGCGTAATCGAGGACCGCCTCGCGGGGCGTGCCGCTGTGGACCGCTGTCTCGGCGGCGTCGACAAACTCGCCCGTCGCCGCGGCCCACCCCTCGCACTGGCGGGTGAGACGACCGGCGACCTCCTGTTCGACACCGCCGGTGTCGAAGGCGAAGGAGACACTGTCGACGTCGGCAACGGCGAGGACGTGGACCTCGGCGCCGAACCGGTCGGCGAGCGTCCGCACGTACTCCGCCGCCCGTCTGGTGTGGTCGCTGCCGTCGGTCGCGAGCAGTATCCGGTCGTACATACCCGTCGGTACACCGACAACTGGGTTAATTCTTCCCGACGCTTCGGGGCCGACTCCGGGGTCAGTCGGTGTCGCCCGCGTCACCCGAGGGTGTTGGCCCGGGGGCCCCCTCACCGGCATCACCGCCGGCTCCGCCGGTGAGGTCCGACGTCGTGTCGCCGCCGGTCTCGTCTGCGGTGTCGGCGCTGTCGTCGGCGCCTGCGTCGCCGCCGCCGGGGGGGCCGGCGCCGATATCCAACACGATATCGTAGAAGTGGACGACGAGGACGAGGACGAGCGGGCCGAGAAAGAGCCCGTACCAGCCAAACACCAGGGGCCCGAAGATGTAGGCGAACATGACAGTGCCGAGGTGGAGGTCACCGCCCGAGACCCAGGGACGCAGTGCGAGGTCGGGGATGGTGTCGACGACGACGACGGAGACGGCGGCAAAGGCGGCCACGAAGTCCCAGCCGGCCCCGTTCATCGCCGCCAGCCCGCCCAGATACGCGATAACGGGGACGTAGACGATCTTCATGCCGACGACGGGGATGAGGCTGCCCGCGCCGGCGAGGATCCCCACCAACACCGCGTAGGGGATGTCGAAGGCAGCGGGCGCAAAGAGGTTGAGCGCGCTGTAGGAGACAGCGCCAATAACCGCGATCAACAGGGCGTTCAGGATGTTGCCGAAGAATACGGTCTCCAGGTCGGCGTCGATGGCGTCGAAGTAGCTGTCGAGTCGGCCGCCGTCGAGGGCGGCGCTGTGCTGGTCGAGATAGTTCTCCAGGAGCGAGCGGAGCCGGCCGCCGTCCCGCAGGAGATAGAAGGCAATCGTGAAGGCAACGACGACATCGAACACCGACGAGAACACGAGCCCGAAGTAGCCGAGCGCGGCCTGGGCGACGTCGGCGAGCTGGCCGGGGTTCTGCCTGGCCAGCAGCGACCCGGGGTCCTGCACCGCGGCGGTCACGCCGGCGGCCGGGAGGAGGTCATCAAGCGCGTCGATACCGGTGGTCTCGACCAGCGCCACGAGTTCGCCGTACCCGACGGTGGCGGTGTAGGCGACGAGCACGACGACCGGCACCGCTAGGACGAGCAACGAGAGCGTCGCGGCGACCGACCCCGGCAGATAGGCGTCGAACCGGCGGTGGAACGGGCGGGTCGCGTAGTAGAGAAAGACCCCGAGTACGAACACCCCGAGAAACGAGTAGACGACAAAGGCGAGGACGAGTGCGAGCAGGAGCCCAAAGCCCGCCAGCCCGACCCGGCCGGGGTCGACGTTGTCCGGTGCCAGCATGGGTCACCTACCCCGCGCTCGGAAAAAAAGCCGGTGGTGGCGGGTGCGGGGTCAGGCGTGTCCAGTGCCTGTTAGTCGGCTGTGGACGCCGCCGTCCCCATCGCCTCGGTGTTGAACGCCGACCCCGTCCGGCCCCCGAGGTCAGTCACGATGAGCCCTGCACGGCCGCCGGTTTCGGCCTCGAACCCACGGACGACACGGTCGGCTGCG
Source organism: Salinirussus sp. (assembly GCA_028275005.1). GTDB lineage: Archaea > Halobacteriota > Halobacteria > Halobacteriales > Haloarculaceae > Salinirussus. The sequence continues at coordinate 1,126 of JAQCNN010000295.1, read as the reverse complement.
GTGCTGGGGTCGTCGCCGTCGGCGACCGCCGTCACGGCCCGCCGTGCCAGCCCGAACCTGGCGATTGCCTCGCCCTCGCCGGTGGCGCTGGCGGCCGCCTCGCCGGTCGCGTAGAAGCCCGCCCCGACCTGTGGGACGTCCCCTACCCGACCGGCGAGCGCGAACCACCGCCCGCCGGTCGAGGTGGCCGCGGCCAGCCGGTCACCGTCGGTCGCGACCGCGCCCACGGTGTCGGTCCCCCCGAAGTGCTCGTGGACGGCCGCCAGCTGGTCACGAACCGGCACACCGGCGGGCATCCCGGCCTCTCGCCACCGCTCGCGGGTGCGTTCGGTCCACAGGTCCCGGTCGGTCCCGATGTCGGAGGCCGCCGCGAGGTCGACTGCCCGGTCGCCGGCGACGCAGACGTGGGGGGTCTCCTCGGCGACGACACGGGCAACCTCGACCGCGTGTTCGACACCGGGCATCGCACAGGCCGCACCACAGACCCCGTCACTGTCCATGACCCCCGCGTCTGTTCGGACGGTGCCGTCACTCTGGACTGCACCCCCGACGCCGGCGTTGAACGGCGGCGCCGACTCGAGATGTCTGACGGCGGCCCCGACGGCCGCCAGCACAGTGTCACACCCTTGCCCCTGCTGAACGGCCCGTTGCAGGTCCCGCTGTCGTCGGTCGGGCTCCTCGGGTGCGGCCCCGGCGCCGCCGTGAACGAGTAGCTCCATGCCGGCAGGTCGGCCGTGGGTTCAAAAGGGCTATCGCACCGGCCGGTGACGCGACCGGTCGCCCTGGTCCCGGTCCGGGGCGGGCAGGGTCGACCCGGCTCAGCGTCGCCAGCGCAGCCGAGTAACAGAATTAATGATCACCGTCAGCGGGGAAGCGGCATACATTTAGACCCGGCCGCAAAAATGCGATGTAATGGCATACGAACAGGTCGATGTTCCCGACGAGGGGGAAGCGATCGAGGTCGTAGACGCCGGGAGTGACAAACTCGACGTACCCGAGACACCTATTATTCCGATCCTCTACGGTGACGGCATCGGCACCGACGTCGGCCCGGCGGCACAGAAGGTTCTGGAGGCGGGCGCAAAGGCCACCGGCCGGGACATCAGCTGGATGCAGGTCTACGCCG
>JAQCNN010000181.1 GCA_028275005.1 Salinirussus sp. | reverse complement strand
CCGTCGCCTATCGGGTGGCTGACAGCAGTACTGGCCGGCGCTCCCGTGGGCCGTCGACTGGTGGCTCTTCGCCGCCGGGCTCAGGGAGTTCCCGACCGGCGGGTCCCGGCTGCCGCCCGGGCTGACCGCCCGCTCCGACCGGCCCGGCCAGGTGGGGGCGGGGGTGGCGCCCCCTTACACCTCTATGATGTCGTCCTCGTCGGGTTCGGGGACGGCGACTGTCCCGTCGAAGACTGTCAGTGACGTCCCCGTGACCTCGGGGTCGGCGCCGGCCAGGTCGACCTGCACGCGCGAGGGCCGGTCGATAAAGTTGCCCGACGCGGCGACGAGTGTGTCCCGGTCGGCGTCAAGGGCCCCCTGCTGGAGGACGTATCGCGCCGTGGCGGCCGTTGCGCGGGCGCTCGCCGCCACCTCGCCCTCGCGGGTGAGGACGCGGGCGTGCCAGTCGACCTCGGCGGCAAGCGTGTCGAAGCTGAAGGCGTACAGCGCCTCGGCGTCGGCCTCGTCGAGGATACCCGCGACCCACTCCCGGTTGGGGTCGACACGACCGAGATGTTCCATGAAGTTGACCGGGACCGCCAGGTAGCCCGCGCCGGCCGAGACACGGGCCAGCGGCAGGTCTGCGCCGACGTCCGCGAGCGCGGCGGGGTCGACGCCTAACGCGTCTGCCACCTCGCTCTCGGCGACCGCGACCGGCCGGGAGTCGGCGGCCGGTAACGCGACCGTGACGGTCCCGTCGGCCACGGTCTCGACGGCCAGTTCGCGGTGACCCTGGAGGGTCTCCGACCCGGGTTCGCGGCCCCGTTCGACCAGCGCCCCGCCGGCGATAGCCAGCGCCACATCCGCCCGGGCGCCGACCCCGTACAGCCCGTCGGGCTCGGCCGCGAGCGCCCCCGCGGCCCCGAGTTCCTCGACGACCGCCCGGTACTGGCCGTCGGTCAGGTCGGCGTCCGGAAAGACGGCGACGGGCCGGCCGGCCATCGGCTCCGTCGCGAAGACGTCGACGACGAGTAGGTCCATACCCGACGGTCGGGCTGTCGGGGTATCAAAGTGGGGGGCCGGCGACAGGCCGGGGCCGCGCGACGAACCGCCCTCCGACGGCGACCGCGGCTACGCCTGTGTCTGTTCGGTCACGAAGGCCGCGATGTCCTCGACGACCCGCTCGGGGGCGTTGTTCGGCTGGAGATACTCCGCCGGGCCTGGCTGCCCCTCGCCGGGCATGAACAGGTGGTTCAGGCGGTCGTACCGCCGGAGGGTGACCGACGCCTGGCCGCCCAGCGCCGCCTGCCACCGGGCGAAATCCCCCTCTGGGGTGACCTGGTAGTCCCGCTCGCCCTGCAACACCAGCCGTGGCAGCGACAGCCCCTGTGCGGTAGCGACAGGGTCGTACTCCCGGAGGGTTCGCCAGTACTCGTCGCCGCCGAGGTAGGCAACCTCGTCGTCGGGGATATCCCCGGTCCGGATCTGCTCGACTAAGCGCTCGACCCTGTCGAGTTGGTCCTGTTCGGCGTCGGTGACGGTCCCGTCGCGCTCGGCGAGATAGCGGTTCTGCTGGAGCAGGGCGTCGGTCACGGGCCGGGCGAGTGCGGCAAGCATGACCACGCCCGCGAGGTCCCCGGCACGGGTGGCGACCCGCGGGGCCAGTGTCCCGCCGATACTGTGACCGACAACCACCACACTGTCGTCGGGGACGCGGTCGACCTCTCCGAGTCGCTCCACCGCCGTCAGTGCGTCGTCGGTCACCACCTCGTCGATGGTGGCGTCGGCCAGGTCGATATCACAGGCCGCGGTCCGCTTGTCGTAGCGCAGGCAGGCTACCCCGCGGGAGGCCAGCCCCCAGGCGAGGTCCTTGAACAGCTTCGTCGGGCCGGCGGTCTCGTCGCGGTCGTTCGGCCCGGACCCGTGGACGAGGACCACGCCGGGCACCGCACTGTCTCCCACCGGCAGGGTGAGCGTCGCACCCAGCGAGCAGTCGACCGGGGTCGACAGCGACAGCGCCCGCTCGGTGAAGGCCGACTGGTCGACGTAGCCGGCCGGTGACCACTGGCCGCCGCCGGGGACGAGCCTGAACCCGGCGACCCCCGCCTCCGCAAAGGAGAGGATAGCCCGGAGTTGCCCGCGCTCGAACCGGGCGGTCCCCGCGACGACGCGGTTCCCGTTGCGCTCGCCGTGTTCGAGCCCCGAGACGCCGAGATAGCCGCCAAACTCGTCGGTGATCCCGCCCCACGTTCGCTCCAGTCGCTCGACGGAGATCTGTTCGGCCGCTCCGGGGGTAAACCGCCCGTGAGCTGTCTCGAACGCCCCCTCCTGGAGCAGCCCCAGAAACGCCCGGGCCCGGTCCTCGAGTTCGGCGTCCTCGGGCGACCACTCCGAGGGGGTGTCCGTGGGTGGCGTTGCCGTCTCCGAGCCCTCCGAACTGTCGGTCCCAGCCGGGCTCGTGGCGCCATCTGTGGGTGTCTCGCCGGCCGACTGACAGCCGGTCAGCGCCGCCATCCCTGCCGCGGCCGCCGTCAGCAGTGCCCGCCGGTCGACCCGTCGCATACGCCAGGATGGACACACCTCGCGTATATACCCCCGTGCAGGGTTTCCCGTCCGGCAACTCCTCGACAGGTTCTTACCGGTAAGGGTGTCACCCGGACCAGCAACAGTTATCGGCACGCAGGCCCCGATCCGGGGTATGACAGACGCCGCAGGCTTCTCCGAGCGCGTCGAGCGGGTCTCGATCAGCGGCATCCGCGAGGTGTTCGAGGCCGCCGGCGAGGACGCGATCAACCTCGGGCTCGGCCAGCCGGACTTTCCGACGCCCGACCACGCCCGGCAGGCGGCGGTCGAGGCCATCGAGGCCGGCAAGGCCGACGCCTACACGTCGAACAAGGGCACGCTCGAACTCCGGGAGGCGATCGCCGCGAAACACCGCCGGGACAACGGGCTCGACGTCGACCCCGAGGACGTGATCGCCACCGCCGGCGGGTCGGAGGCGCTACACATCGCCATCGAGGCCCACGTCGACGAGGGCCAGGAGGTCGTGATCCCCGACCCCGGCTTCGTCTCATACGAGGCGCTGACCCACCTCGCCGGCGGCGAACCGGTCCCCGTCCCGCTCCGGGCGGACCTCACCCTCTCCCCGGCTGCCGTCGAGGAGGCCATCACCGAGGACACCGCCCTCTTCATCGTCAACAGCCCCGCGAACCCGACGGGCGCGGTCCAGTCACCCGCGGATATGCGGGCCTTTGCCCGTATCGCCGACGAACACGACGTGCTCTGTGTCTCCGACGAGGTCTACGAACACCAGGTCTTCGAGGGCGAACACCGCTCGCCCGCCGAGTTCACCGAGCGCGACAACGTCGCGGTCGTCCACGCCTGTTCGAAGAGCTACTCGATGACCGGCTGGCGGCTGGGCTGGATTACGGCCAGTACCGACCGGGTCGAACGGATGCTCCGGGTCCACCAGTACGCCCAGGCGTGTGCCAGCGCCCCCGCCCAGTACGCCGCTGAAGCCGCCCTCTCGGGGCCACAGGACGGTGTCGACGAGATGCGCGCCGCCTTCGAGCGCCGCCGTGACGTCCTGGTCGACGGCCTCGCCGACATGGGGCTCGACTGCCCCACGCCGAAGGGGGCCTTCTACGCCATGCCCGAGGTCCCCGAGGGGTGGGTCGACGAGGTCATCGACCAGGGCGTTGTCGTCGTCCCCGGCAAAGCCTTTGGCGCCGCGGGGGAGGGCTACGCCCGGATCTCCTACGCGACGGACATGACGGAGATAAAGGAGGCAATCGAGGGGATGCGGGCGGCAACCGAGGCCACACGGTAGCTGCGACGGTCCCCGCTCGGCGGGCAGTCACCCCGACCCCGCCGGCCCGCGAGGCGGGTGTGTCGCCGTAACTGGACCCCCCTGCTTTTCCCCGGCCTCACCAAAGGGAGGACATGTTCGCGCGCCACGGGACCGGCCCGGTCGCGGCCCTACGGGCGCTGGTCTCGCAGGTCCACCCGGTGTTCATGCTCCCCGTCATCGCCAGTTCCCTGCTCGGGGCGGCGCTCGCCGGGCCGTTCTCGGTCCGGCTGGCGGCGCTACACGCGGCCGCGGCCTTCTTTGCCCTGTACGTTGCCCACGTCACCGACGGCTACGTCGACTTTCACATCCGGCTCGAGGACGACGACCACCCACTGACCGCACGGGGCTGTCAGCTGGCGCTCGTCGGGGCGTCGGCCTGCTTTTTTGGGTGTGTGGTGGCCATCGGCTGGCTGGTCGACGTCCCCGCGGCCCTGCTGACGCTGCCGGGCTGGCTCATCGCCGTCAACCACGCGCCCCAGTTGGACACCAACCCCGTCGGGGCGACAGCCGGCTACCCGCTGGGGGTCTCGGTTGCCCTGCTCGGCGGCCACTACGTCCAGACACGGGCGCTCTCGGCGACGGTGCTCGCGCTCGCGGCGGTCTTTCTCGTCGTCCTCGCCGGGATCAAGGTGATAGACGACGCCCAGGACTACGACTACGACCGCTCGATCGACAAGCGAACCGTGGCGGTGGCGGTCGGACCCGAGCGTGCCCGGCTGACCGCCTACGCGCTGATGAGCGCGGGGATGGTCGGCGTGGTCGGGCTGGCGGCACTGCTCCCCGGGGTCCCGCCGTCGGCGGCGCTGTCGGCGGTAGTCTTCGGTGTGGTTGCCCTGCTGGCCCGCCGCGCCGGGCCGGAGCTGGCCACGATGCTCCTGATCCGAGGGTCGTATCTCTTCCTTGCCGTGCTGGTGGCCGGTATCTGGTTCCAGCCGCTGTCGTGACCGGTGACGGGCGCCGTGGCGCCTGCTACCCCTCGTTGCCGAAGTCGACCCCCGAGAAGTATCGCGGCGTCTCGCCGTCGGTGCCGTAGACGTAGAGGGCGGTCTTTGCGACCCCGGTCAGCGCGTAGCCGACCAGCAGCGCGAGCAGGATGGTCGTTCCGCCGCCGGCCGCGGCGACGGCCAGCCCGGCGGCCGTGTCGGTCGGCAGCACCGCAAAGAGCAAAACCGCCACGAGCACGCCCAGCCCGGTCAGGAGCACGGAGACGATACTGACGCCGGCCTCGGCACCCAGTGACTCCCCCCAGACCGACCGGACGAGGCTCCCGCTCCGGGAGAAGGCCCCTCGGACCGAGACGTCCTCGAAGACGACCACCGGGACCACGAAGTAGGTCACCACGGCCCAGGCCACCGAGAACAACAGCGCCACCAGCTTCCCGCCGATGCTGCTCGACTCCTCGACGGCCCTGATGACGACACCGACGACCGCGGCGATGAGCGACCACACGAGTAGCGTCCCGGCGTTGCTCCACGCCGCGCCGAGACTGCGCCGGACGCTCGGTGACTCCCCACGAAAGGTGCCCCGGGTGGCGTGCATCAGTGCCGCGGTGAAGAAGGAGGCGACGAACGTCGACCCCGCGTACACCAGAAGGAGTACGCCGTAGACGACGGCGTCGCGCTCGGGTTCGAGGAGGCCGAAGGTCCCGCCAAGCAGCGTGCCGAGGTAGACGACCCCGGCGAGGCCGCCGACCAGCGGAAAGAGCAGCAGCCGCGGGTGGTCCACCAGCACCGCCAGGCTCCCCTTCGCGAGCCGTAACCCGGTGAGAAACCGGCCGAAGATGCCCATACGCGGCCCACGCCGGCCCGGCACTTATCTCGTCCGGCAGGGCTGGGGTGACCCGCCCGGCGTCCTGACCCGGAACAGCCTGCGCCCGGCACCGGCACGCCCCCTCTCACTCGAAGCGAAAGCGGCCGTCACCGGTCAGTGTCCCCGCGAGGCCGGCCCCGAAGGCGTAGGCCACGCGCCGAGCACCGGTCCGGAAGCGGTCGGCCAGCCCCCGCTGTGGCTCGAACTCCTTTATGACCGGGTCGGCGCCGATCCGCTCGCTGACCGTCGCCTCCACCTCCTCGCGCGTGCCGAGTTCGTCCACCAGCCCCCGGTCGGCGGCCTCACTGCCCAGATAGACCCGTGCCTCGGTGTCCCGGACCGTCTCCTCCTCGAGCGCACGCCCTTCGACCACCTCGCCGACGAACTGGTCGTAGTAGTCGTCGACGAGGCTCTGGAGGTACTCCCGTTCCTCCTCCTCGACCTCCTTTAGCGGGCTGCCGGCGTCCTTGAACTGCCCGGCGGTGAACTGCTCGTAGCTCACCCCGAGTCGGTCGGCCAGGTCGGCGACGTTGACCCGCGAGCCGACGACACCGACCGAGCCGACGATACTCCCCTCCCGCGCCCAGAGCTCGTCACAGCCGGCCGCGATCAGGTAGCCCCCGCTGGCGCAGGTGTCGGTCGTGTAGGCGACGGTCGGCCCGTCGAAGCGCTCGGCGGCCAGCCGGATATCCTGGCTGGGGACGACCGCCCCGCCGGGTGTATTCAGCTTCACCAGTAGCGCCTCGGTGTTGCGGTCCGCGTCGGCCCGCTCGATCTGGTCGACGATGTCGTCCGCGCCGCTCCCGCCGGAGGAGGGTGGGACCGCGCTCCCGCCGCCATCACGGGTGATCGGCCCCTCGACGGCCACCTCCGCGACGTTGTAGTCCGGAAACAGCGAGCCGGCGAGGTTCGCGCCCACCCTGAGCCCCGCGGCGGCGACCCCGAGCGCGAAGACGACCCCAAGCAGGTCGGTCAGGTTGACGGGATACTCCAGAAACAGAAACCAGCCCGCGGCGGCCGCGACGGCGGCGACCACGAGCACCAGTACCACTCGGCCGACGGCTTTGATAGCGCCCATACACACCTCTGGGGAGGCAGACCCGTAAAACGCCGGCCGGCGGTTCGTCGGCACGCCGGGCGACCCGTCTGCCGGGCCCCGGCGCTGTCGGGGGGTACTCACAGCCGGAAGAACAGCGTCAGACGGCTTAGAGCAGACCGGTGTTCTGCAGTTTCATCAGGTCCTCGGTGTCGAGCGTCTCGCCTTCCTTGAACTTCTGGTAGATCTCCTCGGCCTCCTCGCGGGCGGCCTCCTCCTTCTGTTCGCGCTCGGCACGCTCCTCCTCCTCCTCCTTCTTGTCGAGTTCGCGCAGGCGCTTTTGCACCCGGACGAAGTCCTCGTGGTGGCGGTCGGCGGCCTCCTGGGCGTCGACAAACTCCTCGTGCATCTCGTCGGCCTCGTCGCGGATCTCGTCGGCCTCGCGGTAGGCCTCGATCATGTTGTTGTGGTGCTCCTGGGCCTCGTCCGCGAGTTCGGTCACCTTCTGGTGGTGTTTCGAGGCCTCGGCGCGCACCTCCTCGGCCTCGTCCTTCAGGGAGTCGAGGTTGTCGGTGTCCTCGAGCTTCTCCTTTTTGTCCTGGAGGGTCTCGCGTTTGTTCTCGATCTTCTCGATGAGTTCACGCTCCTCCTCGGCGCCGAGCACCTCGGTCTGCTGTTTGAACTCGAGGTCCTCGATCTCCGATTCGAGCTCCTCGACCGAGGCGCCCTCGTCGAGCTTGAGGTCGTCCTTCTTCTGGTCGAGTTCGTCGAACAGCTCGTTTGCCTCCGCGTTGAGCTCGTTGCGTTTCTCCTTGTGCTCCTGGACCTTCTCGTTGAGCTCGTCGCGTTGCTCGCGGTGTTTCTGGGCTTCGTCGACCTTCTCGCGGGTCTTTGCGTTGAGGTCGTCCCGGTTGGAGGCCCGCTCCGACGCCATCTGGTTGAGTTCGTTTCGTCGGTCTCGGAGTTTGCCGGCGAGCTTGATCAGTTCGCCCTTCGAGTTCTCCTCGAGATCTGTGTCTGTGAGTTCTACGTTTTTTGACGCGTCTATCGAATCTGCCATGATTGTACCTCGATTCCATAACCGCTCCGGCGCTCGACGGTCGGTCGACTCGCGAAGGGTCGTCGCCAAGAACAAGTGTTCCCTGTCATGCTGGTCTGAGCGCGGTGCGACCGGAACGCCGGAACGTTCTGGTATATACTGGTATCGTACTGCACCAATTAAATATTCCGGTCGGCGCGAGCGGTGTGGCAGTGTCACACGGCTACCCCACTCGACCGGAGCCTCCGACCCGCCACCCCCGCCGACCTCACCGCTCACACGCTCTACTTTCACTTCCGGTCCGGGTGTGGCGCGGGTTGATACGCGGCCGTGCCCTACTGTAGGTATGCTCGACGAACTCGCCTGCGTCTGTGACGCCGAGGGCTGTGAGCGCCGGCTCACCGACGAGGAGTGTATGCTCGTCTACCGCACACCGGCCGGCAAGCGCCGCGCCTACGAGTGTGCCTGCGGGGCCGTGACGGTCACCGTCGGTCGGTAGCCGGCCCAACTGCGACCGCGTGTGACTGTCCGTTCTGTGGCACCGACAGGCGTTTGTCCCGAGCGCCCCGACAGTCGGTATGACCGACGCGGGCGCCTGGGTAAGTCTCTTCTCGGGCGGCAAGGACTCCTCGTGGGCGCTGTACCGGGCGCTCGAGCGCGGGCTGTCCGTCGAGCGACTCGTCACGGTCCACCCCGAGGGCGACTCCTACATGTACCACGTCCCCGAGACGCGACTGGCGGGGCTCGCCGCCGAGAGCATCGGGATTTCGCTCCTGGAGGTCGAACCCGGGGACCTCGGGGCCGAGACGGCCGCCGACAGCGGCCGGCAGGGTGACGCCGAACTCGAACCGCTGGAGGCCGCGCTCCGGGACCTCGACGCCGAGTTGCCCGACGGGCTCGCCGGGGTGACCGTCGGCGCCGTCGAGAGCGAGTACCAGACCACCCGGGTCGAGGCGATGGCCGACCGGCTGGGTGTCGAGGTGTTCGCGCCCCTGTGGCAACAGGACCCCCGGGAGCTGGCCGAGGCGATGCTCGCGGCCGGCTTTCAGGTCACGGTCGTTCAGGTTGCTGCTGCGGGCCTGGACGAGTCCTGGCTGGGCCGACAGCTCGATGCCGAGGCGCTGACAGACCTCGCGGAGTTGCACGAGCGCCACGGTGTGCATCTCCTCGGCGAGGGCGGGGAGTTCGAGACGCTGGTGACCGACGGGCCACACATGGACCGTCCGCTCGAACTGACGTACACGACGGAGTGGGAAGGGACCCGTGGGCGACTCCACGTCGAGGAGGCCCAGCTAGGGGGGCCGGACCGCACGTAGCGGCGCGCCGAGGGAGGTGAGCGGGGTGGCGCACCCGCGGCTCAGGCCGGCTGGTCGACCTGGTCGACGGGCGTGACGTTGTAGTCGACCGAGAGGACCTCCTGTGTGGCACGAACCTGGCCGACGAACCCCGAGATGGCATCGAGGTCGCCCTCGAGGATGAACAGCTCCATGCAGTAGTGGTCGCCGACGTGGTTGTGGACGTGGGAGACGACGAGCTCGTCGTGGTCGTGCCGGAGATGCATCAGCCGTTGCTCGACGTCCGTGGCCTCGTAGTCGAAGAGCACCGTCACCAGCCCCATCAGGTCGCGGCCCTCGAGTTGCTCGTCGTGGAACTCCCCAAGCAGGCTCCGGGCGGCCTCCCGGACCACCTCACTCCGGCCGGTGTAGCCGTGCTCCTCGGCAACGGAGTCCAGCCGCTCGAGTAACTCCTCCGGCATCGAGACGCTGACAACAGTCATACCGTGTTCTACGCCGGACGGATATAGAGCCTTGCCATCGACCGCCTGTGCCGGCCCGTGGTGGGTCGGTTTCACCCCGACCGGCCCCGTCGGGCTGTCGCTGGCTGGCTCCTGGGCGCAATATTGTGAGGGACCGGTAGACCTATATACTGGTGTGTCATACCTTACCATGTATGGCGTCCGCACCGAGCAGCGATGACATGTTTGACGAGTTCCTCTCCCGGCGTGGTCACGAGACCGAGCCGGCGGGCTGGGAGGAGAGTTACAACAAAAAACAGTGTCCGGACTGTGGCGGCATCCAGGACAGCGACGCGACACAGTGCTCGGTCTGTGGCTGGTCCCCGGCGGTATAGCCGGCCACCCCTCGCTACGGGGCTCACACACCGCCGAGTGACATCTGTACGACAGCCCCACCGGTGAGACACCTCGTCTCCGACCGCCCCCGAGCCGAGGCTCTACCGATATAACTCAGCGAAACCGCTCCGGATAGGGGATTGGAGCCACGGCGTACTCCGGGGTGGTGACCCGTGCAGAAGCCGAGCCGTCAGACCGCCTCGAGCGCCGCCGCGAGGAACAGACCCACAGCCAGGTGTTGGTGCATCGCGGATTCGACCCGCTCGCGGGCCGCCGCCCGGTCGTCGATGGCGTGCTGTTTCGTCCGGACGAGTTCGTGTCGCGAGAGGACTCCGTCGGCCTCCAGCCCGTGGAGCCGGGGGTAGACCGTCCCCGGGCTCGGCTCGACCCCAAACAGCTCTCCGAGGTCGTCGATCAGACCGGTCCCGTGGGTGCCGTCGTCGCGGAGTGCAACCAGTGACACCAGGAGTTCATCGAGGCTACAGGTTATCGACTCCTCGTCAAAGGCGAGGTCGGTGTCGACCGTGTCGCCGGTGACCGCCGTCATCACTTCCTCCGGCGTCTCGTCACGCCCGGCGCC
>JAQCNN010000284.1 GCA_028275005.1 Salinirussus sp. | reverse complement strand
GAAGACGGTGCTCGCGGTTGCCACGGCGAGGATGAAGAGAAACACAGCGCCGACCGACAGGCCGACCTGTCTGACCGTCTTCGAGTCTGCGTCCATGCCGCCGGCTTTTACAGGGAGTATCAAAAGCGCTTCGAAGCGCCTGTCGCGGGAAATCGCCGGACGTGATGGGGTCACACGACACCGGCGCTGGGCCGGGGCCGAGCACACGGGTGAGACGGGGGCCAGCCACCCCGAAGACTCATGCCCGAGGACAACCTACGTTTCGACTGGACACAGCCGAGAGATAAGCCGTGTCCGGAGCGCTATGCCTGATACCGAGCCTTCCGTTGCCGGCCCCAAGACTGCACTCGCACCGGACCTTCGGGGGATGCCCGACCGGGCCGCCCGCGCCTGGGCCGAGCGCATGGCCGTCCGCCCGCTGCCGGGCGGGGACTACGCCGTCGACAGCCAGAGCGGCGCGACGTACGTCGTCGACCCCGAAGCCGGGGGTTGCACCTGCCCCGACAGCACTCTCCGGGGGGCGACCTGCAAGCATCGCCGCCGTGTCGCCATCGAGGTGACCACCGGGCGTGTTCCGCCGCCGGGGAGACACCGCGGGACCTGCATCGCCTGTGGCGAGGCGGCGGTTGTCCCCGGGGACGGACCGGCGCTCTGTCCGGCCTGTGCGTTCGAGCGAGGGGCCGTTGCCCGGGACCCCGAAACCGGCGACCGGCTGGTCGTCAAGCGGGTCCGGACCGAGCGGGCCGACGCGGTGGCCGTACCCGAGACGGAGGCGACTGTCGCCGACCACCCGACGAACGAGGGGTACCCCACAGACGACCCGGTGGTCGACGCCGTCTACCTTCGGCGGTGGCGCGACGACGGCGCCCAGAACTACCGGTTTCCCCACTCCAGACTGGCCGCAACCGGGACGGCGATGCTGGAGTGAGCGGGAGTTAAGGGATCGACCGCTCCTGGGTGTCGACGGCGCCGACACCGCCGACGAGCGCGCCGACGCCGCCGAAGACGAGCGGATAAACGACACAGACGGCCAGGTGGGTGACGAGCAGGTCGGGAAACGTCACCCGGAAGATGACCTCGGTCGAGGCCGTCGAGACGACGTCGGTGAGAGCATCCGCGACGACGGTGTTGAACAGCCACGCCAGCGGCACCATCGCCAGCACGGCAACGAGGGCGTAGCCGACGACGAGTGCCGCGACCGTCTCGCTGATACCCGCACCCAGCCGCCGGGCCCGGAAGCCCGCATACGCCAGCAGCAGCGGCGGAACGAGGTAGAACAGCTCCGCGACGACGGGCGGAAAGAGCAGCCCCGGCCCGACGGGGACAGTTCCGGCGACCGGGTCTACCGTCCCGACCTGCGTCACCAGCGAGCCCAACTCGCCGGTCGGGGTGACCGACGAGCGCACGACAACGTCCACGCCGTGGAGTGCGACGAACAGGAAGGTCACGTAGAACACCCCGACAAACAGCGCAACGAGCACGCCGAGGGCGAGGAGCGTGAGGACAGCACCGGTCGCCTCCGAGCGGTACGGGTTGGCCCCGGAGACGAGCCCTACCGCCCGCCCGGCAGGGCCGGCGACCCGGGCGAGGACCAACAGCGTGTAGAGCAGGAACACCAGTTTCAGCCCGAACCAGCAGGTGCGTGCCCCGAGTGTTTCCCAGCCGGACCGTTCGGTCGCGGCCATGTGTGTCAATCGACGGGAGTGTCGTTTAGCTCTGTCGGTCACCACGACAGCCGGCTCACTCGAGCATCGTTACCGCGTCCTCGAGTGAGATATCCCCGCGGTCGAAGGCCCCGAGCACCTCGCGAGCGCTGTCGTCGGTGTCGTCCTGCTGGGCGGCCTCGGCGAGGGTCGTCCGCTCGGAGTGGCCGGTCAGCTCCGCGAGGTCGGCCCCCTCGGCGAGCGCGGTCCCCTTCTTCACCCGGTAGTTGCCGCCGTCGGTGGTGTGGCAGTCGTCGGGGTGAAAGAAGTACCAGTCCTCGCGGTCGAATCTGACGCCGATCCGGGGGGTGGCCCCGAAGTTCCGCGAGAAGTAGACCAGCGACTCGACCTCCTCGCCGGTGAGGTAGATCGGGTCGCCGGCGGAGGACTTCGCCTCGACGGCGTAGAAGGTCTCCCCGTTCCCGGCCAGGACGTCCGGCAGGTCCCGCTCGGTCGCGCTCCCGCTTGCGGGGGCACGCATCACCGCGAAGCCGGCACCGTCGAGCGCGTTGACGAGTTCCCGCTCGCGGCGGTCGCCTTTCGCGTTGGACATACCTGGACTGGGGAGTCCCGTCTCTTGAATCTGTGGCGTGGCCCGGACGCCGGAGCGAGGGCCGGGTGTGTGGAGACAAAACTATAATAGTCGACACATAAGGGGGGGAGTAATGTCGTTGCTGCCCTCCAAACCCGACACAGAGCCCCCCGACACAGGTCCCCGCGTCATCGGCGTCGACAGCGAGGACGCCGAGGACGTTCTCGCTGCACTGTCCTCGGGCACCGCCCGCGAGCTACTGACCGCCCTCCACGACGAGCCGGCCCCGCCATCCCAGTTGGCCGACGAGGTCGACACCTCGCTACAGAACGCCCAGTACCACCTCGGAAAGCTGGAGACCGCGGGCGCGGTCGAGGTCGTCGACACCGCCTACTCGGCGAAGGGCCGGGAGATGGACGTCTACGCGCCGGCCGACCAGCCGCTCGTGATCTTTGCCGGCGACGAGGGGGAGTCGACACTACGGTCGGCGCTGTCACGGCTGCTCGGGTCGGTCGGCGTGCTCGCCGTTGCCAGTCTCGCCGTCCAGGCGCTGGTCGGGGAGGGTGGCCTGTTGGGCCCCCCTGCCGGGACCGGGGGCGGGGGTGACGCCGGCACGGCGGGTGGCGGTGAGGCCGGCGGCGCCGAGGCGACCCCCACCCCCACCCCGGAGCCGGAGGCAACAGCCGAGGGCGGTGTCGGGATCCAGGACGTCGGAGGGGAGACGACGGAGACGGCGGTCGAGACCGTCGCGGACACCGCCGTGACCGCCGCGAGCAACGCCACCGAGACCGTCACCGAAGCCCCACCCGACGAGGCCGTCCGGACGGCAACGGAGGGTGCCGCCGGGCTCCCGCCGGGCCTGCTCTTCTTTGCCGGCGGGCTGGTCGCGGTCGGGGTTGTCGCGGTTGCGCTTTCGGTCAGGTAAGCCGTCGGTACCGTCGGTCGGCGCCGCCCGTCCCGGGGCGGGGCCACCAGGTAGCTCAAATCGGCGTTTGAGCCTCCGCCGTCTACTTTATCTTCCCCCGCGTAGGTGTGGGCGCGTCGGCCCCGCGGGCGCTTCGGCCCTCCCTCGTCTACAGCATGTCGCCGGCCGGCGAGCGCAGCTCGACATCGACCGCTCCTGCCCGGCGGTGGAGACGCGCGTACGCCGGCTGGCCGCCCCGTGGGTCGGCGTGACTCCCCGGGTTGACGACTGTCAGCCCGCCCTGGTGTGTGTCCTCACTGCTGGGCGTTCCGTCGGCCTCGCCGGAGTCCGGGTCGCCGAGCCGCGTCACCCCCGGCCGGTGGGTGTGGCCGACCACGGCCACACCGGCCTGCTCCTGGCGTGCGAGCAGCGAGAGTTGGGTGTGCCCGTGGTCGTGGCCGTGGGCGAGCAGGAACCGCTTACCGAGTGCCTCGACCGTGCGAACCGTCGGTAGGTCGGCGCGGACGGTGGTGCTGTCGCTGTTGCCGTGGACCGCCGCGAAGTCGGCGCCGGCCTCGGCGGCCAGGTCGCGAAACGCCGTCAGCGACGCTGCTGCGGTGAAGTCGCCGGCGTGGAGGACGGTGTCGGCCTCCCGAAGCGTCCGCCGGAGGTGGTCGGTCAGCGGCGGGTCACCGGTGGCGTGGGTGTCAGCGAGCGCGACAAGCATGGGGCCGGATACGCGTCTGGAGTATAAAAGGGGACAGTGGGTGTGCCGCGTTCAACGGCCCCCGGCCTACTTGAGTGGAGCGGCTAAGGGTGTGGCATGGCCGGGAGCACGTCGGTGGTCGTCGCGGCGCTGATAGCGAACGGTATTATCGCGGTGCTGAAATTTGGCGGCTTCGTTCTGACGGGGAGTCCGGCGATGCTCTCGGAGACCTATCACTCCGTCTCGGACACCGGCAACCAGGTCTTCCTGCTGATCGGGATCCGGTACAGCGGCCAGAGCCCGGACGACCGGCACCCCTTCGGCTACGGGAAGGCGCAGTTTTTCTACAGCTTTCTCGTCTCGGTTCTCCTGTTCGGGATCGCCGGCTGGGAGTCGGCAAAACACGGCTACCACGAGGTCCAGGTCGTCCTCGGCGGGGCTGCCGAACAGGGTGGCGCCGAGCCGGTGACGCTACTCGGGCAGACGTTCCCGCCGGTGTACGTCAACTACGCGGTTCTGGGCGGGGCTATTGTCTTCGAGTCCTGGGCGCTGTACAAGGCCCGCGCGGAGATGAAAGACCAGATGGCCGAACACGACTGGTCGGGCTACCGGGAGGCCTTCCGGAAGACCGCCGACACCACGACCCTGACGGCACTCACCGAGGATAGCGTCGCCCTCGGCGGGGCCGGGCTGGCGCTCGTGGGGATCTTCCTGACCCGGACACTCGGGGACCCGATCTACGACGCGGTCTCCGCGCTGTTGATCGGATTCCTGCTGATGGGGTTTGCGCTGGCGCTGGCCTGGCAGAACAAGCGTCTGCTGCTCGGCGAGAGCCTGCCAAACGACGTCGAGGCGGAGCTTCGGGGTGTCGTCGCCGGGGTCACCGACGTCGAACGGGTGGTCGACTTTCGGACGGTCTACTTTGGCCCACAGAGTGTCGTCGTCACCACCGACGTGGACTTTCGGACGGGGCTCTCCGGCCGGGAGATCGACGACCGGATCGACGAGGTCGAGCGCCGCCTGGTGGCGGCCGAGCCGGACATCCAGTCCGTCTACGTGGAGGTCGAGCAGGACGACCGGACCTCGGCGGAGGGGACGGGCGGGGCGGCCGGCGGGGACCTGGGTGGCGGGGCGGCCTGAGCCGGCGAGTCGGAGCGCCTAAACGCCCGGTCCCCGAACCCGGCGCATGAAACTCGCGCGCGCAAAGACCCCCGAGGGGGTCGTCACCGGGGAGTACAACAGCGGCACGCTCCACACCGAGACCGGCAGCTACGAGGTCGGGACCGAGGAGCTGCTCGCGCCCTGTGAGCCGGGGACCTTCTACTGCGTCGGGCGGAACTTCGCCGAGAAGATCGACCAGATGGACTACGAGGTCCCCGACCGGCCCGACTGGTTCATCAAGCCCGCGGTCTCGCTACAGCACCCAGGTGAGCCGGTCGTCTACCCGGAGTGGACCGAGGAACTCACCTACGCCGGGGAGCTCGCCGCCGTCATCGACGAGGAGTGTACGGACCTGACGGGGGAGACAGCGGTCCGGGACGCCCTGCGCGGGTGGACGGTGCTGAACGACTTAGACGCCCTCGACCAGGAGCGGCGCACCGCCCGGAAGGCCTTCGACGGGTCGGCGCCGCTTGGGCCGGTCATCGAGACCGACATCGACCCCCGGGGGGTCGACATCGAGACGTACGTCGGCGGCGAACTCCGGCAGGACGCCACGACCGACTGGATGATCTTCGACCCGTACGAAACTATTAGTTTTCTCTCCGAGCGGTACACCTTCCAGCCCGGTGACGTGATCTCCTTTGGCAGCCCTGCCAACCCCGGCCTGGTGGCGCCCGGTGAGGAGATGGCCATCACCTACGAGGGGGTCGGGACCCTGCGAAACACGGTCGTTGCACCCGACGGCGATGCGGGGTGAGGCCGGCTGAGTGAGGGGACAGCCCTCGCGGGAAAAGGAGACGGTCGCGTACTGACCGGGACGGGGCGGTTTTATTAGACACCGCCCGGTGATGTTGGGGTATGCGTGAACACAGCGTCGGAGAGAAGGTCGACTTTACCGGACAGGCCGCCGTCGTCACCGGCGGCGCACAGGGTATCGGGAAGGCGATCTGTGAGTCCTTCGCGGCCAGCGGCGCGGACGTCGGGGTCGCGGACGTCCAGGTGGAGGAAGCACAGCAGACCGCCGCGGCGGTCGCCGAGGAGTACGGTGTCGACGCCGTCGGCATCGAGTGTGACGTCACCGAGTACGAGGACGCCGAGGCGATGGTCGAGACGGCCGTCGAGGCCTTCGGCGCGGTCGACTGTCTCGTCAACAACGCGGGCGTCGGCACCCCGGCGCCGAGTTTCATGGAGTCCGACCCGGAGGAGTGGGACACCGCCGTCGAGGTCTGTTTCTACGGGACGATGAACTGTACCCACGCCGTCCTGCCACACATGACCGAGCGCGGCGAGGGCGCTATCGTCAACTTTGCCAGTGACTCATACAAGGGCAACGACCCCGGGCTCCCGGTCTACGGCGCCGCAAAGGCCGCAAACGTCTCCTTCACCGGGACCGTCTCCCAGGAGGTCGGCGAGGACGGCGTCCGGGTCAACTGTGTCTCGCCGGGGACGACCCGCACGCCCGCAACCGAGGAGTGGATCAAGGAGTACGAGGAGAAGATCCTCGAGAGCTACGCCCTGGAGCGACTGGGCGAGCCCGAGGATATCGCCGACGCTGTCACCTTCCTCTGTAGCGACGCCGCCGCCTGGGTCACCGGCCGGGTGCTCAGCGTCAACGGCGGGTACAACCGTAGCTAAGCGGCGAGCGCGCCGGATCACCGGTTACGAGACCGAGACCCACGAGAGAGAACCACACACGATCTAGGACCCTAGATCGGGTGTGCAACGTATTATCATAAAAGTTCATAACGTTTTTCACCCGCGGGGGGTTTCGCCAAAGTGCATCAGACGCGCGGCCCAAATGCGGTCTCTCAACCAATGACACAGGACGATTCCGGAACGGACGAAGTTGCGAGCCGAGTAAAGAGCACGGACCCCTACATCCGCGACGTGAACAACGACGCGGCACGGGAGTTCCGGGACATGCTGAACAGCCAGGACTACGTCTTCGCGCCGGGCACCTACCACGCGCTGGACGCCCGGCTGGCCGAGATGGCCGACCTCGACGCCGTCTACATGTCGGGGTACTCGACGGTGCTTGGCCAGTTTGGCTTCCCGGACCTGGAGATGGTGACGATGGACGAGATGGTCGAGAACGCGAAGCGACAGGTCGAGGCGACGAACCTGCCGATCATCGCCGACTGTGACACCGGCTACGGCGGCGTCCACAACGTCCGCCGGGCCGTCCGCGAGTACGAGAAGGCCGGCGTGGCCGCGGTCCACATCGAGGACCAGACAACGCCAAAGCGGTGTGGGCACATCGCCGGCAAGGAGATCGTCTCCCGTGAGGACGCTGTTGCCCGGTTCTCGGCCGCGGTCGACGCCAAGCAGGACGAGGACACCGTGGTCATCGCCCGGACCGACGCCTACGGCTCGGCAAACGGTGACTGGGAGGAACACCTCGAGCGTGGCCGGCTCTACGCCGACGCCGGCGTCGACCTGGTCTGGCCCGAGATGCCCGACCCCTCCCGCGAGGACGCCGTCAACTACGCCGAGACCATCCACGAGACCCACCCCGACGTGAAGCTGGCGTTCAACTACTCCTCCAGTTTCGCCTGGAGCGAGGAGGAGGACCCGCTCACCTTCGAGGAACTCGGCAACATGGGCTACAAGTACATCTTCATCACCCTGTACGCCCTGCACTCCGGCGCCCACTCGGTCTACGAGGACTTCTCCAACATCGCCGAGAACGCCGAGCAGGCCCAGTTCGACCTCGAGGACCGGTATCTGGGGCACCCGACCGAGAGCCACCACGAACTCTCCTTCGTCCCGCGGTTCCAGGAGATCGAGGCGCAGTTCGACCCCGACGCCCAGGCTCGTCAGGAGGACTCCGCCGGCTTCACCGAGGAGGGCGACTCCGTGCTGACCAGCGAGACCGACGACGACTGACGACCGCACCCCGTTCGATTTTTTGCGTGTGTGACCGGACAGCGCCGGCGCCCGCCTGGCGCTGCCGCTGGTCGGGCTCAGCGGGCTTGCGCGCCTTATTTACCCCCTGACAGTGTACGGTAGCTAAGATGGGAGAGGAACTGCCGCCGAGTGAACTGACGGCCGAGCAGTACCGGGCACTACTCGGCCACACCTCCGACGTCATCACCGTCACCGGGACCGACGGGACGGTGCGCTACCGGTCCCCGAGTTCCGAGCGCGTCACAGGGTGGCGCCCCGAGGAACTGCGCGGGGAGGACTTCCTTGAGTACGTCCACCCCGAGGACCGGGACCGCGTCGGGGGTCGGTTCGACGCCCTCGTCGGCGAGGGCGACGCGGAGCTCGAGTTTCGGTTCCGGACGAGCGACGGGGGGTGGGTCTGGCTGTCGATGACAGGGCGGGTCGCGGACACGGCGGGGCCACTGGAGGGGTATATCATCACGAGCCGGGATATCAGCGGGCACGTCCAGTCGACGGAGCGCCTGGAGGAACAGCGGGACAGTCTCCGGCTGCTCAACGAGGTGTTGCGCCACGACATCCGCAACGACCTCCAGGTGGTCACCGCGTACGGGGAGCTACTGGCCGAGGAGGTCGACGAGGAGGGCCAGGAGTACGTCGAGACACTGCGCGACCGGGCCGACCACGCGGTGGACATCACCCGGACCGCCCGGGACGTGGCCGAGGTGATGTTGACGACCGACGGGCGACGCCAGCCGACCGACATCCAGGCGGCCCTGGACCGGGAACTCGACGAGGTCCGGTCGGCATACCCCGAGGCGCTGGTCACCGTCGACGGCACGGTCCCCTCGGTGTCGGTGCTGGCCGACGACATGCTCGGCTCCCTCCTGCGGAACCCGATCAAAAACGCCATCCAGCACAACGACAGTGCGGTCCCGGAGGTGACGGTCTCGGTCGAGACGGGCGAGGGGTCGGTCCGCATCCGGGTCGCCGACAACGGCCCCGGCGTGCCCGACAGCCGCAAGGAGGCGATATTCGGGAAAGGCGAGAAAGGGCTCGAGAGCGACGGGGCGGGGCTCGGGCTGTATCTCGTCCAGACCCTGGTGGACACCTACCGCGGGGACGTGTGGGTCGAGGACGGCAAGGAGGGTGCGGTGTTCGTGGTCGAACTGTCGGTCGCCGGCGCGGACGAGACGGACCGGAGTTAGCTGTCGGGTTCGACGGCAGTCACGACCACGTCCCAGGCCGGAACGTCGCCGCGGCCCGCTACCTCCCAGCCGCCGTCGACGGGCACGTCGTTTTGATGTGCGGTCTGTATCAGCGCCGTGAGGGCGCTGTCGAACGTCTCTTTGTCAGTTACGTCGGTGATGTCGGGTGCCATTTGATATGCCCGGATCGTGTATCGACTCGCGTTACGCCGGAAGAGTGTCACATACCCGGGGTCGTAACCGCAAGTATACAGGTCCGTATAAAGTATTGGGCCATCATACACAAAGAACTGGCGGCTAGCCTGGTATACAAGGTGTAAGTTGGCGCCGACCCGGCGCGCGGACTTTGGACGTTCGTCGAATCCGTCGCCCTCGGCGAGGGCGAATCCGGCGACATCTATCAGCCCGGTTTAATCAGTCGACAGACATTTCAGTCGTAGTGTAGTAGCTTCGCATACCAAGCTATCAGACTTTGAGGCTTGGCTGAGAAAGACCAATACAGCCGCTAATGAGCGTTATCGTGGAACTGGAGATGGCCGCACGCGAGTTCGAACTGGGTCGGGTCCTGACAACCGGGCAGACCGGGCGGATCGAGATGGAGACAGTGGTCCCGGCCGCCGAGCGAGCGGTGCCGCTGTTCTGGGCGTACGACGGTGACGCGGAGGGCTT